>DATAHG010000551.1:0-2363 GCA_036263295.1 Thermoanaerobaculia bacterium
CCGGTCAGCGGGCCGCCCATCAGGATGCAGAAGGTCAGCGTCATGCCGATCGCCAGGCCGCCCGGGATCGTCGCCTTGCCGCTGATCCCCGCGTTCATCACCGCGTTGACCAGGAAGAAGGTCAGGATCGCCTCCAGCACGAAGCCGACGGTCGGGTCGATGGTGATCGTCGTGTTGCCCACCGACAGGCCGCTCGCCAGGGTCGTTGCGCCCAGGCCGGTCGCGGTGCCGCCCAGGACCCAGCGCAGGGCGAGGGCGCCCAGGATGCCGCCGAGGATCTGTACCACGATGTAGGCCAGCGCCCGGTTGATGTCGATCTTGCCGGCCGCCAGGACCCCCAGGGTCACCGCCGGGTTGATGTGCGTCCCGGAGATGTGACCGTAGGCGTAGGCGAACCCCAACACCACAAGGCCGTGCGCGAAGGCCACTCCCACCAGTCCGCCGATTCCCAGGGCTCCCGCGCCAGCCCCGATGAAGATCAATGCAAAGGTGCCGATCAGCTCCGCGACCAGAGAGGTCGTCAATCTGCTGTACATAGCTCCTCCTTGAAGGACAGGGACAGGAATATTGGCTTACGTTATCCCGGGACGCCCCCGGTGACAATCTCCCTGGCCCGCGTCTTGCCTCGGATCTGCCTGTGGCCCGGGGACGACACTCCGGGGAAGGGAGGCCGTGTGATCGATCTCTGGTACAAGGACGCCGTCATCTATTCGCTGGACGTGGATTCCTTCCAGGACTCCGACAGCGACGGCATCGGCGACTTCCGCGGCCTGACGGAGCGGCTGGACTACCTTTCGAGCCTCGGGGTGACCTGCCTCTGGCTCCTCCCCTTCTACCCCTCGCCCAACCGGGACAACGGCTATGACGTCAAGGACTATTACGGCATCGACCCGCGCCTGGGGACGCCGGGCGACTTCGTCGAGTTCCTGCACCAGGCGCGGGAGCGCGGCTTCCGGGTCCTGGCCGACCTGGTGGTCAACCACACCTCCGACCAGCACCCCTGGTTCCAGGCCGCCCGGCTGAGCCGGGACTCCCCCTACCGCGACTTCTACGTCTGGTCGGACACCCTGCCGGCCAACGCCCATGAGGGGATGGTCTTCCCCGGCTACCAGGACTCGGTCTGGACCTGGGACGAGGCGGCCCAGGCCTTCTACTTTCACCGCTTCTACGCCCACCAGCCGGACCTCAACATCTCGAATCCCCGGGTGCGGGAGGAGATCTGCCGGATCATGGGCTATTGGCTGGAGCTGGGGGTTTCCGGCTTCCGGCTTGACGCGGCGCCGTTTCTGATCGAGATGAAGGGGGCGCCGACGCCGGGGGAGGACCAGTACGCCTATCTCCGCGAGTTCCGCGACTTCCTCTCCTGGCGCCGGGGGGACGCCATCCTGCTCGCCGAGGCGAACGTCTCGCGCGACAAGACGGCCCAGTACTTCGGCGAAGGGGCCGGGCTCCACATGCTGTTCAGCTTCCTGGTCAACCAGCACTACTTCCTGGCTCTCGCCCGCCAGCAGGCCGAGCCGTTGATCCGGGGGCTCGGCCTGCCGCCGGCGACCCCGCCCACGGGGCAGTGGGCGAATTTCGTGCGCAACCACGACGAGCTCGACCTCGGGCGGTTGACCCCGGAGGAGCGCCAGGAGGCCTACGACCAGTTCGCGCCGGAAGCCTACATGCAGCTCTACAACCGGGGCATCCGCCGCCGCTTGCCGCCCATGGTCGGCAACGACCGGCAGCGCATCGAGATGGCCTACAGCCTGATGTTCAGCCTGCCGGGGACGCCGGTGGTGCGCTACGGCGAGGAGATCGGGATGGGGGACGACCTCTCCCTGCCCGAGCGGGAGAGCGTGCGGACCGCCATGCAGTGGTCCGGCGACGACCACGGCGGCTTTTCGACCGCGCCGCCGGACCGCCTCGGCCGGCCGATGATCGCGGACGGCGAGTATGGCTATGAACAGGTCAACGTGGACGCCCAGCAGCGCGATCCCAAGTCGCTGCTCCACTGGATGGCCCGGCTGATCCGGATTCGCCGGCAGTGCGCCGAGATCGGCTGGGGGGACTGGAAGATCCTCGACGCGGGGGACCCGGCGCTGTTCGCGCTCCGCTATGACTTCCGGGGCAATACGGTGGTCACGGTCCACAATCTGGCCGCCCGGGAGGCGACGGCGCGGCTGGACCTCGGGGTCTCGAACGAGGAGCCGCTGGTGGAGCTGCTGGGAGACCACCCCCACGCGACCCTGGACAGCCACCGGGAAATCCCGCTGGAGCCGTATGGCTTCCGTTGGTTCCGGCTGGGCCGGGTTCATCGCTTTCTGTTTTGAAGAGAGTCCTGCTCGGCGTGGGCGGGGGCCGCGGCGCCCGCCGTTCTC
>DATAHG010000552.1:0-16602 GCA_036263295.1 Thermoanaerobaculia bacterium
GCTGCCGGAAGGCACCGAGATGGTGATGCCGGGCGACAACATCAACCTGGAAGTGGAGCTGATCGCGCCGATCGCCATGGAAAAGGGCGTGCGGTTCGCGATCCGCGAGGGCGGCCGCACGGTCGGCGCCGGCACGGTCACTGAGATCGTGAAGTGACGGTCGGATATTCCGAGAAGTCTGCAAAGGGATAGGTCATGGTTAACGAGAAGATCCGCATCCGCCTGAAGGCGTTCGACTACCGCATCCTGGACACGTCGACGCACGAGATCGTGGACACCGCGCGCCGCACTGGCGCGCGGGTGGTGGGGCCGATTCCCCTGCCGACCCACATCTCGAGGTATACCGTGAACCGCTCGCCGCACGTCGACAAGAAGTCGCGGGAGCAGTTCGAGATCCGCACCCACAAGCGGTTGCTTGACATCTTTGAGCCCACGAGCCAGACGGTTGACGCGCTGATGAAGCTCGAGCTGCCGGCCGGCGTCGATGTCGAGATCAAGGCGTTCGGCAAGTAGGCCGGCGTAGAAGGAGAACACGGCGATGGAAGGCTTGCTTGGGCGGAAGGTGGGCATGACCCAGATCTACGCCGAGGACGGGACCGCGGTCCCGGTCACGGTCATCAAGGCCGGTCCGTGCCTGGTTGTGCAGCGCAAGACCAAGGACTCGGACGGCTACGAGGCGGTGCAGATCGGGCTGGTCGAGGAGCGGCCGCGCAAGAATGTGACCCAGCCGGTGGCGGGGCACTTCAAGAAAGCGGGAGTACCGCCGGTGCGCAAGACCATGGAGTTTGGTCTGACGGACGGCGAGGAGCTCAACGCCGGAGACGAGGTCAAGGCCTCGATCTTCAACGAGAAGGACTGGGTCGACGTGATCGGCACCAGCAAGGGCAAGGGTTTCCAGGGCGTCATCAAGCGCCACGGCTTCCGCGGCGGCCGCGCCTCGCACGGCTCGATGTTCCACCGCGCGCCGGGCTCGATCGGCTCTTCGGCCTACCCCTCCCGGGTGTTCCCCGGCATGCGGGGCACCGGCCGGATGGGCGGCGAGCAGGTCACGGTGAAGAACCTCCAGGTCATCAAGATCGATCCGGAGGAGAACCTGATCTATGTGCGCGGCGCCGTGCCGGGCCCGAAGAACGGCTACCTGGCGATCCGGCGCGCGAAGCGCGGCTGAGCTGGAAACGTACCGGGAAAAGGATGAAGGGATGAAGATCGCGGTCAAGAACTTCGACAACCAGCAGGTGCGCGAGATCGAGGTCCCCGATACGATTTTCGGGTACCCGTACAAGGAGCACCTGATCCACGAGGCGGTCCAGGCCTATCTGGCCGGGCAGCGCCGCGGCACGCACAAGACGAAGACGCGCGCCGAGGTCTCGGGCTCGGGCAAGAAGCTCTGGCGCCAGAAGGGGACGGGCCGCGCTCGCACGGGCGACATCCGCAACCCGAAGTGGCGCAAGGGCGGTATCGTCCACGGCCCGGTGCCGCACAGCTATGCCAAGGACCTCACGGTCCGCGAGAAGAAGAACGCTCTCAAGTCGGCGCTGTCGCAGCGCGCTTCGGAGCAGCGGATCGTGGTCCTCGAGAATCTCGACCTGGGCAGCCACCGTACCCGCGATCTGGTGCGCCGGATCTCCGGCCTCGGCATCGACGGCAAGGTCCTGCTGGTCGACAGCATCGACAACGATCAGCTCCGGCTGGCGTCGCGCAACGAGGCGTCGCTCAAGACGGTGGACGCCCTCGCGGTGCAGGTCTACGACGTGGTGGCGCGGCCGTATCTGGTGGTGAGCGAGAGCGCGCTCAACCGGCTGGTGGAGGTGCTTGCGAAATGAGAATCCAGGAGATCATCCGCCGCCCGCTGATCAGCGAGAAGTCGATGGTGATGCGCGAAGGCACGAACACCATCGCCTTCGAGGTTCATCGCGGCGCCAACAAGATCGACGTCAAGCGCGCGGTCGAGACCCAGTTCAAGGTCAAGGTCGCCGAAGTGCGGATCTCGAACGTCCACGGCAAGGTGCGGCGCCAGGGCAAATTTGCCGGCCGCCGTCCAGACTGGAAGAAGGCCTACGTTCGGCTCGCCGAGGGCGAGAAGCCGATCGAGTTCTTCGAGGGGATGTAAACGATGCCGATCAAGCAGAGAAAGCCGATTAACGCGTCGAGCCGTTTCCAGACGCATCTGACGTTCGAAGAGATCACGGCCGAGCGGCCGCACAAGGCGCTCACCGAGGGCAAGTCGAAGTCGGGCGGCCGCAACAACCGCGGCCAACTCACCTCCTGGTGGCGCGGCGGCGGTCACAAGCAGCGCTACCGGGTGATCGACTTCAAGCGCAACAAGCACGGCGTGCCGGCGAAGGTCGCGAGCATCGAGTACGACCCGAACCGCTCGGCCCGCATCGCGCTGCTGCACTACGCCGACGGCGAGAAGCGCTACATCCTGTGGCCGGACGGCTTGGCCGTCGGCGCCCAGGTGATGTCGGGCGAGACCGCCGAGGTCAACGTCGGCAACGCCCTGCCGCTGCGCCGCATCCCGCTGGGCACGGTGGTCCACAACATCGAGCTCAAGATCGGCAAGGGCGGCCAGATGGTGCGCAGCGCCGGCGCCGGCGCGCAGCTCATGGCGCGCGACGGCGGCTGGGCCCAGGTCAAGCTCCCCTCGGGCGAGGTGCGGCGCGTCCACGTCGAGTGCTACGCGACCGTCGGCCAGGTGGGCAACCTCGATCACGAGAACGTCTCGTACGGCAAGGCGGGGCGCAAGCGCTGGCTCGGCCAGAAGCCTCATAACCGCGGCGTGTCCATGAACCCGGTCGATCATCCGATGGGCGGCGGTGAAGGCCGGACCTCCGGCGGCCGCCATCCCACGACGCCGTGGGGCGTGCCGACCAAGGGTTACAAGACCCGCAACAACAAGCGCACGGACGGCCTGATCGTCCGCCGCCGGAACAAGAAGTAAAGGAGCGCACGGGCCATGTCGCGTTCACTCAAGAAGGGCTATTTCATCGACGACCACCTGGCCGACAAGGTGGCGGCGATGAACGACAGAGGCGATAAGCGGGTGATCAAGACTTGGTCGCGCCGCTCGACGATCATCCCGGAGATGGTCGGACACACGATCGCGGTACACAACGGCACCAAGTTCATCCCGGTGTATGTCAGCGAGAACATGGTGGGCCACAAGCTCGGCGAGTTCGCGATGACCCGGACGTTCCGGGGTCACAGCGGCAAGAAGGTCGAGAAGGGAGCCCGCCCCCGTTGACGACTTCGGTCGCGGCGGATGAGCGGCAGAGAGGAATCCGAACGATGGAAGTCACAGCACGGCTTCGCTACCTCCGGGGCTCGGCGCAGAAGGTGCGGCTGGTGGCCAACCTGATCCGGGGCAAGGGGGTCCAGGAGGCGGTCAACCTCCTGCACGTCACCAACAAGGCGGCGGCGCGCCACGTCGAGAAGCTCTTGAAATCGGCGATCGCCAACGCGGAAAACCGTGAGGATCACGTGGACGTGGACCGGCTCTACGTCAAGGAGATCTTCGTCGACGGCGGCCCGATGTTCAAGCGGATCCGGCCGGCGCCGATGGGCCGGGCGTTCCGGGTGCTGAAGCGCCAGAGCCACATCACGATCAAGCTGGACACCCGCAAGGGTGACGGCAAGAAGGCGTAAGAGAGGATCAGAACGTGGGTCAGAAAACGCACCCCTACGGGTTCCGGCTCGTCTACAACAAGACCTGGCACTCGCGCTGGTATGGCGAGGCGAACTATGCCGATACGCTGCACGCCGACCTCAAGCTGCGCCGCCGGCTGAAGACCCGGCTGTCGCACGCCGGGGTCTCGGAAGTCGATATCGAGCGCGCCGCCGACAAGCTGCGGGTGACGATCTATACGTCGCGCCCGGGCATCATCATCGGCCGCCGCGGCGCCGAGGTCGACAAGCTTCGCGACGAGCTCCAGAAGGAGATGGGCCGCGAGGTGCACATCAATATCCAGGAGATCCAGCGTCCCGAGCTGGATGCCCAGCTCGTGTCCGAGTCGATCGCCGGCCAGCTCGAGCGGCGCGTCTCCTTCCGCCGGGCGATGAAGAAGGCCATGGAATCGGCCTTCCGCTTCGGCGCCAAGGGTGTCAAGATCATGGTTTCCGGCCGTCTGGGCGGCGCCGAGATCGCGCGCTCCGAGTGGTATCAGGAGGGCCGTCTGCCGCTCCACACGCTGAAGGCCGATATCGACTACGGCTTCGGCGAGGCGCGCACGACGTACGGCGTGATCGGCGTCAAGGTCTGGGTCTACAAGGGCGACCTCCTCAAGGAAAAGGGCCGCCGCGCCTCGGCGTAAGCCGCCGGCCAGGGGATCGGAGGAAATCTCATCATGTTGATGCCGAAGAAGGTCAAGTACAGGAAACATCACCGCGGCCGGCGCCGGGGCATTTCCAAGGGCGGCAACTACATCGCCTTCGGAGACTTCGCCCTGCAGGCGCTGGAGCCGGGGTGGGTCACGGCGCGGCAGATCGAGGCGGCTCGTATCGCCATCTCGCGCGCCGTCAAGCGCGGCGGCAAGGTGTGGATCCGGGTCTTCCCGGACAAGCCGATCACCAAGAAGCCGCTCGAAACCCGCATGGG
This sequence comes from Thermoanaerobaculia bacterium, assembly GCA_036263295.1. Taxonomy (GTDB): domain Bacteria; phylum Acidobacteriota; class Thermoanaerobaculia; order Multivoradales; family UBA5704; genus DATAHG01. The sequence goes on from DATAHG010000552.1 coordinate 4,595, forward strand.
CAAGGGCAAGGGCAACCCCGAGGAGTGGGTCGCCGTGGTACGGCCGGCGCGCATCCTCTATGAGCTCGAGGGGGTGACCCCCGAGATCGCCGAGGCGGCGATGACGCTGGCGGCTCACAAGCTCCCCATCAAGACTCGTTTCGTGACGCGTCACGACGAGCTGAGGTAAACGGCGATGGCGACGGACAACAAAAAGAAAATGGTCACGGAGCTTCGCAACCAGTCGGCCGAGGAGCTCAAGGATCGCGAACGCGATCTGTCGGAGCAGCTCTTCGCGCTGCGCCTGCAGAAAGTCACGGGGCAGCTCGAGAAGCCCGCCCGGGTGCGCCAGGTGCGCAGGGATCTGGCCCGGGTTCTGACCCTCCAGCGCGAGAAGCGCGGGTAAGGCCGGAAAACGGAAGCCGGAGAGGAAACGGAACAATGGCGGAAAACATCCAGGCAACGGCGGGGACCGAGACCCACGGGCGCGAGCAGGTGAAGGTCGGCCGCGTGGTCAACAACAAGATGGACAAGACGGTGATCGTGGCGGTCGAGAAGACCATCACCCATCGCCTCTACCATCGGTATATCAAGAAGACGTCGAAGTTCGCCGCGCATGACGAAGGGAACCAGTGCAATATCGGCGACGAGGTCGAGATCGTCTCGAGCCGGCCGTTGTCGAAGACCAAGCGTTGGCGGGTCCGCGAGATCCTGAAGCGCGCCGAGTAGGGGCTGAACGATGATCCAGATGGGAACGGTTCTCGACGTGGCGGACAACTCAGGCGCCAAGAAGATCGCCTGCATCCACCTGCGCGGTGGGTCGACAGGGCAGTACGGGCGTCTGGGCGACGTGATCACCGCTTCCGTCAAGGAGGCTTCGCCCGACGGCACGGTCAAGAAGGGCCAGGTCGTCAAGGCGGTGATCGTGCGGACGGTGAAAGAACAGCGGCGCAAGGACGGATCCTATATCCGCTTCGACACGAACTCGGCGGTGCTGGTCAACGATGCGGGGGAGCCGATCGGCACCCGCGTCTTCGGTCCGGTGGCTCGCGAGCTGCGCGAGCGGCGCTTCATGAAGATCGTGTCGCTGGCGCCGGAGGTCATTTGAAATGTCGAAGCTGCATGTAAAGAAGAACGATCAGGTCCTCGTCCTCACGGGCAAGGATCGCGGGGCGCGGGGCCGGGTGATGCGGGTTCTGCCGGACAACGGCAAGGCCGTCGTCGAGCAGGTCAACATGATCAAGCGGCACACCAAGCCGAACCCGCAGCGCGGTATCCAGGGCGGTATCCTGGAGCGCGAGGCGCCCCTGCAGGTGTCCAATCTGATGGTGATCTGCCCGGAGTGCGGCAAGCCGTCGCGAATGGGGCGCAAGCGCCTCGAAGACGGCCGCGGTGTCCGGGTGTGCAAGAACTGCGGCGCCAACTTCAGCTAAGCGCGCGAGGTCTGACGAGATGGCGAAGAAGAATACGCAAGCAGGAGGCGGCGGCGGCAAGTCCGGCCGCCAGGCGGGCCGCTCCGCGGCCAGCGCCGAGCGGACCGAGCCGGTCCGTACCGCGCCCGAAGGGTATGTGCCGCGCCTCAAGCAGCGCTACCAGGACGAGGTGGTGCCGAAGCTCAAGAAGGAGTTCGGCATCGAGAACATCATGGCGGTGCCGCGGATCGAGAAGATCTCGCTCAACATGGGCATCGGCGAGGCGATTCAGAACATCAAGGTCCTGGATGACGCGGTGGAAGAGATGGCCGCCATCGCCGGCCAGCGCCCCGCGGTGACGCGGGCCCAGAAGTCGATCGCCGCCTTCAAGCTGCGCGAAGGCATGCCGATCGGTTCCCGGGTGACGTTGCGCGGCCAGCGCATGTGGGAGTTCCTGGACCGGCTGATCAACGCGGCGTTGCCGCGAGTCCGCGACTTCCGGGGTGTTTCCAACCGCAGCTTTGACGGCCGCGGCAACTACACGCTGGGCATCCGCGACCACATGATCTTCCTCGAGCTCGACTTCAACAAGGTCGACAAGTCGAAGGGGATGAACATCACGATCGTGACGACGGCCGGCAATGACGAGCGCGCGCTGTATCTGCTGCGCGAGCTGGGCATGCCGTTCCAGCGTTAGGAGGTTTGCGTGGCGACGACTGGCAAGATTGCGAAGAACAACATGAAGCCGAAGTTCGACGTGCGGCACCGGAACCGGTGCAGGGTCTGCGGCCGTCCGCGCGGGTTCTACCGCAAGTTCGGGCTGTGCCGGATCCACCTTCGGCTGCTGGCGCTGCAGGGCTATCTGCCCGGCGTCATCAAGGCGAGCTGGTAGGCGACGGCTTCGAGAGCCCGCTTCGAGCTGAGGAGAAAGACGAGAATGAGCATCACCGACCCGATCTCGGATCTGTTGACCCGGATCCGCAACGCCCATCTGGCCAAGCACGACCGGCTGGACGTTCCCGCCTCCCGTCAGAAGCTTGAGATCTGCCGGATCCTCAAGGAGGAAGGCTTCATCAAGAATTTCCGGGAAGTGGAGGGGAGCCCGTCCAACACGCTCCGTATCTTCCTGCGCTATAGCGATGAGGGGTCGCCGGCCATCGGCTTCGTCTCCCGCATCAGCAAGCCGGGCCGCCGGGTGTACCGGCGGGCCGACGAGGTCCAGACGGTCAGGAACGGTCTTGGGATCAGCATCCTGTCCACCTCGCAGGGCCTCATGACGGACGCGCAGGCGCGCGAGCGCCGGGTCGGCGGTGAGCTGATCTGCGAGGTCTGGTAAGGAGTCCGCTATGTCGCGAATTGGCAGAATGCCGATCCAGGTCCCCAACGGGACCAAGGTGGAGTTCAAGGGCGGGGTTTTCACCGCCGAAGGCCCCCGGGGCAAGGTCTCCCAGCCGGTCTTCGACAACTTTCCGGTCGAGATCGACGGGAACACCGTGACCGTCACCCGTCCCGGGGACAGCGGTCCCGACCGCTCGAAGCACGGGCTGCTGCGGGCCCTCCTGGCCAACGCCGTGAATGGCGCCGCGACCGGGTTCACCCGGCAGCTCGATATCGTCGGCGTCGGTTACCGCGCCGAGGTCAAGGGCAATCAGGTCCAGTTCGCGCTGGGCTATTCCCATCCGGTCATCTATGACATTCCGGAAGGGATCAAGATCGAGATCGAGGCGAAGACCAACCGGGTCACCGTGAGCGGCGCCGACCGCCAGGTGGTCGGCCAGGTCGCCGCCGAGATCCGCAGCCTGCGGCCCCCCGATCCGTACAAGGGGAAGGGCATCAAGTACACGAATGAGATCCTGCGCCGCAAGGTCGGCAAGTCCGGCGGCAAGTAAGGGAGCCCGGGGATGAGCGAGCACGTCACAAAGATGATGAAAGAGAAGCAGGAGCGCCGCCACCGGGCTCACCTGCGGGTCCGCAGCCGCGTGCGCGGCAGCGGCGAGCGTCCGCGCCTGTCGGTCTACAAGAGCCTGAAGTACATCTATGCCCAGGTCATCGACGACGATCAGGGCGTGACGCTGGCGCAGGCGAATTCGGCCGATCCGGAGATCCGGCAGCAGCTCACGAAGTCGTCGAGCAGCATCGAGGCCGCCAAGCTGGTGGGCGAGGTCGTGGCGCTCCGGGCCAAGGAGAAGGGGATCGAGAAGGTCGTCTTCGACCGGGGCGGCTACATCTACCACGGCAAGGTCAAGGCGGTTGCCGACGGCGCCCGCGACAAGGGCCTGCAATTCTAAGTCGGTGAAGGAGAAGACTTTGGCCAGGGACTTTGAGCGCGAGAGCGAGTTTTTCGAACAGGTCGTCCACATCAACCGCGTGACCAAGGTGGTCAAGGGCGGCAAGAACTTCTCGTTCTCCGCCCTGGTGGTGATCGGGGACGGCAACGGCCGTGTGGGCTACGGCGCCGGCAAGGCGAAGGAGGTCCCGATGGCCATCCGCAAGGGCATCGAGATCGCCAAGCGGAACATGATCCAGGTCCCCTTGAAGGGGAGCTCGATCCCCCACGAGGCGCTGGGAATCTTCGGCGCCGGGCGGGTGTTGTTGAAGCCTGCCTCCGCCGGTACCGGGGTGATCGCCGGAGGTCCGGTCCGCGCGGTCGTCGAGACCGCCGGCATCCAGGATATCCTTACCAAGTCGCTCGGCACGACGAACCCCCACAACGTGGTCAAGGCCACCTTCGACGCGCTTCTCAAGCTGAAGAACGCCGAGGATGTCTTCCGGCTGCGGGGGGTCGAGGGCCGGGCTGCCGTCGCTCCGGCGCCGGCCGCGCCGGTCATGCCGGCAACAGCGGCTCCCGCCCCGGCTCCGGCTGCTGCTGAAGCGCCGGCGGCGGACAACCCGGCGGCCTGACGGCTGCGCTGACCAGAGACTGAGAGAGACGCAGATGGCTGACAACAAGAACGCATCCGGCAAGACGATCCGGATCCGCCAGGTCAAGAGCTCGATCGGCACCCGCCGCGAGCATCGCGAGGTCCTCCGGGGACTCGGCCTGCGCCGGATCCGTCACGAGGTGGAGCGGCCTGACACGCCGGAGGTCCGTGGCATGGTGGCCAAGGTCCAATACCTGCTGGAAGTCGAGGAAGCGCAATGAAGCTGCACGAATTGTCTCCGGCCAAGGGAAGCAAGCACGCCAAGAAGCGGGTGGGGCGCGGCCCCGGCTCGGGCCTCGGCAAGACCGCGGGCAAGGGCGAGAAGGGGCAGAAGTCCCGCTCCGGCTATTCGTTCCGGGCCGGCTTCGAGGGCGGCCAGATGCCGCTCATCCGCCGGGTCCCGAAGCGCGGCTTCACCAACATCTGGCGCACCGAGTACACGATCGTCAACCTGGCGCAGCTCGCCGAGCTCGACGGGGACATCACCCCCGAGCGCCTGGCCGACGAGGGCGTGGTCCGCTCCGGCCGTCCGGTCAAGGTGCTGGGCAACGGTGAGATCGCCAAGGCTCTCAAGGTGACGGCGCACAAGTTCAGCAAGTCGGCCCGCGAGAAGATCGAAAAGGCGGGGGGAACCTGCCAGGAGCTGTCGGCGTGATTCAAAGCTTCCGGAATATCTTCGCCATTCCCGAGCTCCGCAAGAGAGTCCTGTTCACGTTCGGCCTGCTCGCGGTCTACCGGATCGGGTGCATCATCCCGACCCCCGGCATCGATCCGGCGGCGCTGGTCGAGTTCATGCAGGCCTATCAGAACGGCTTCCTGGGGTTCGTGAACACGTTCACCGGCGGCAGCCTGCAGAAGATCGCGATCTTCGCCCTGGGCATCATGCCCTACATCACGGCGTCGATCATTCTGCAGCTCCTCACGGTGGTGTGGCCTTACCTGGAGAAGCTGTCCAAGGAAGGGGAGCTGGGGCGGCGCAAGATCACCCAGTACACCCGTTACGGTACGGTGCTCATCTCCATCATCCAGGGCACGGGCATCGCCCTGTTCCTGGAGAAGGTGCGCACGCAGGGCGGTCTGTCCCTGGTGCCGGACGGCGGCTGGGATTTCCGGGCGATGACGGTGATCACTCTGACCACCGGCACGGCTTTCGTCATGTGGCTCGGCGAGCAGATCAGCGAACGAGGGATCGGCAACGGCATCTCGCTGATCATCTTCGCCGGCATCGTGGTCGGCCTGGTCCCGGCGATCGTGCGAACGATCGAGGGTGTGCAGGCCGAGACGCTGAGCATCATCGCGGTCCTGGTCTTGCTGGTCTTGATGGTCGTCGTGGTGGCGTTCGTGGTCTACATGGAACGAGCACAACGAAGAATCCCGGTGCAGTACGCGAAGCGCGTGGTCGGCCGCAAGATCTACGGCGGCCAGAGCACCTACCTGCCGCTGCGGGTCAACACCGGCGGCGTCATCCCGGTGATCTTCGCGAGCTCCGTGGTGACCGTGCCGAACGCGATCGCCCAGCTCTTCCCGAACCCGTCGGTGCAGGAGATCGCCGGCTACATCGGTTGGGGCCAGCCGATCTACTACCTGCTCCAGGTGGCGGCGATCATCTTCTTCTCGTACTTCTACGTGTCGATCATCTTCAACCCGACCGACCTGGCCGAGAACATGCGGAAGTACGGCGGTTTCATCCCGGGCATCCGGCCGGGCAAGCGGACGGCGGACTATATCGACCGCATCCTGACCCGTCTGACCCTGGTGGGCTCGCTCTACCTGGCGGCGGTGACGGTGCTCCCCGAGTTCCTGCTGACCGGTTTGCACGTCGCGGGCATCCCGTACTTCGGGCCGCGCATCGCCGACTACTTCCCGGACTGGTTCACCCAGGGCCTGGGCATCAACTTCTACTTCGGCGGCACGTCGCTCCTCATCGTGGTCGGCGTCGCGATGGACACGATCCAACAGGTCGAGAGCCAGCTCGTGATGCGCAACTACGAGGGGTTCATGAAGCGAGGGCGAATTCGTGGGCGACGCGGCTGATTCCCGCTCCCGCAAGATCGTTCTCCTCGGGCCGCCAGGTGCCGGCAAGGGCACCCAGGCGGCCCTTCTGGCCGAGCAGCTCGGCGTGCCGGCGATCTCGACCGGCGACATGCTGAGGCAGGCGGTGGCCGAGGGGAGCCCGCTGGGACAGAAGGTGAAGGGGATCATGGACTCCGGCGCCCTGGTGGACGACGCGACCATGGCCGAGGTGGTGAAGGACCGTCTGTCGAAGCCGGACGCCCGCGAGGGCTATCTGCTCGACGGCTATCCCCGCACCCTGCCGCAGGCCGAGACGCTGGCCGGCATCCTGCGCGAGGCCGGCCAGGAGCTCGACGCGGTGCTGTCGGTGGAGGTCCCGGAAGAGGAGCTGGTGCGGCGGTCGGTGGCCCGCAACCGCGGCGCCGACGACCGCGAAGAGGTAGTGCGGGAGCGCCAGCGCGTGTATCGTGAGAAAACGGAGCCCCTGATCGAGTATTATGGCGAGCGGAGCCTGCTGCGCGTGATCGACGGCAACCGTCCGGTCGAGGAAGTCACGCGCCAGATGCTCGATGCGCTCGGGGTCGCGTCTTCATGATGGTGTTGAAGACCACGGGCGAGATCGAGCTGATGGATCAGGCGAACCGGATCGTCCATCAGGTCCTCGAGGCTGTCGGCAAGCGGATCGCTCCCGGCGTCACGCCGCTGGAGCTGGATCGTCTGGCCGATCAGGTCATCCGCGGCGCCGGCGCTGTCCCCGCGTTCTTGAACTACCGGGGATATCCGGCGACTCTGTGCATTTCGATCAACGACGTGATCGTGCATGGCATCCCGCACGAGGTTCCGCTCACGGAGGGGGACATCGTCGGGATCGACTGCGGTGTGCTGTACAAGGGGTATTACGGCGACGCGGCGCGGACCTTCGCGGTCGGCAAGATCGACGAGGAGGCCCGCCGCCTGTTGCAGGTGACCGAAGAGGCGCTGAACCTGGCGGTCCAGCAGGTGAAGCCGGGCGCGCGCCTGTCGGACATCGGACACGCCGTGCAGCAGCACGCCGAGAAGCACGGGTACTCGGTGGTGCGGGAGTTTTCGGGGCACGGGATCGGGACTTCGTTGCACGAGGACCCGCAGGTGCCCAATTTCGGTCATCCGGGGCGCGGCCCGAAGCTGCGGCCGGGCCTGGTGCTGGCGATCGAGCCGATGGTCAACGTCGGATCGAGCGGCGTCAGGGTGGACCCGGATGGCTGGACGGCCCGTACGGAAGACGGCTCACTGTCCGCGCACTTCGAGTATTCGGTGGCGGTGACCCCGACCGGGGTGAGGATCCTGGGAACCACCCAGGCTTAATCAGGAGAAGGATTTTTGTCCAAGAAAGAAGAGGCGATCGAGGTCGAGGCCACGGTGGTTGAGCCGCTCCCGAACGCGATGTTCCGCGTGGAGTTGGACAGCAACAAGCACCAGGTCCTGGCCCATATCTCAGGCAAGATGCGCAAGCATTTTATCCGCATCCTGCCGGGCGACCGGGTGCTGGTAGAGCTCTCGCCTTACGATCTCAACCGGGGCCGCATCGTCTACCGTCTGAAGTAGGACGATGGAGCGGAAAGGAAGTCGGAGATGAAAGTACGTTCGTCGGTCAAACGGATCTGCCCGAAGTGCAAGGTCGTCCGCCGTAAGGGTGTGGTGCGGGTGATCTGTGAAAATCCGAAACACAAACAGCGTCAGGGATAAGGAACAGCTATGGCACGTATCTCAGGGGTCGACCTGCCCCAGAACAAGCAGATCTGGATCGGCCTGACCTACATCTACGGCATCGGCCGCACGCGCTCCAAGGACATCCTGGCCAAGGCCGAGGTGCCCGAGGTGACGAAGGTCAGAGACCTGACCGAGGATGAGGCGCGGCGGATTCGCAAGGTCATCACGGACGAAGGCCGCGTCGAAGGCGATCTGCGCAAGGAGATCAGCCAGAACATCAAGCGCCTGATGGAAATCGGGTGCTACCGGGGCGTCCGCCACCGCAAGGGCCTGCCGGCCCGGGGTCAGCGCACGCAGACCAACTCCCGTACGCGGAAGGGTCCGCGCCGCGGAGCCGTGGCGGGCAAGAAGAAGGCGACCAAGAAGTAAGGCTTGAAGTAAGGGGAATTAGAGGCGATGGCCAAAGCGGATACCAAGAAAGACCGGAAGGGCACCAAAAAGAAGGACCGGAAGGTGATCCCGCACGGCGTGGCTCACATCCAGGCGACCTTCAACAACACGATCGTCTCGATCGCGGACCCGGAGGGCAATGTGGTCTCCTGGTCTTCGGCGGGACGGATCGGCTTCAAGGGGTCCCGCAAGGGGACGCCCTTCGCGGCCCAGGTCGCGGCGCAGAACGCCGGCAACAACGCCAAGGATTCGGGCGTGCGTTCGGTGGACGTGATGGTCAAGGGCCCCGGCGCGGGCCGCGAGTCGGCCATCCGTGCCCTCCAGGCCGCCGGGATCGACGTCAAGTCCATCAAGGACGTGACCCCGATCCCCCACAACGGCTGCCGGCCGCGCAAGCGCCGCCGCGTCTGAGCGGCGGATGGCGGCGGGCCGGGGACGCCCCGGGCCGCCAAGCTCTGCAGGAAAACGGGCTGGGAGCCCGCATCCGCTTCGATCCCGGGTGTGCCGGGACGTCATCGAGGCGTCTTCCCAAGTTGAAGTCCCCGTAGCCTCGGGGAGAGGACGTATCAAGGATCAAGGAGAGAGCAAGTGGCCAGATATACAGGACCGGTTTGCCGGCTCTGCCGCCGTGAGCGGATGAAGCTTTTCCTCAAGGGAGACCGCTGCTTCAAGGAGAAGTGCGCCGTCGAGCGCCGCAATTTCCCGCCGGGCCAGCACGGCACGCGCCGCGGCCGGCGGACGCTGGGCTACGGCCTGCAGCTCCGCGAGAAGCAGAAGGTCAAGCGCATCTACGGTGTGCTGGAATCGCAGTTCCGGACCTACTTTGAAGAAGCCGACCGGCGCAAGGGGATCACGGGTGAGAACCTCCTCGTGATGCTCGAGCGGCGGCTCGACAATGTCGCGTACAGCCTGGGCTTCGCCGCCTCTCGCGCGCAGGCCCGCCAGTTCGTCCGCCACGGCCATGTGCTGGTGGACGGCAGGAAGATCACCATCCCTTCCTACCAGGTCAGGGCCGGTCAGAGCGTGACGGTGAAGGAGGCCAGCCGGAAGAACCCGCTGATCCGCTCGAGCGTCGAAACGGCGCGCGGCCGCGGCGTTCCGGAGTGGCTCGAGCTGGATGCTGAGAACGTGAGCGGGCGGGTCATCCGCCTGCCGGCGCGCGAGGATATCAAGCTGCCGATCCAGGAGCAGCTGATCGTCGAGCTCTACAGCCGCTGATCGGGTGACAACCAGGGAAGGAGCAAGCATGCTTTGGAAAGGTTTCCAACGGCCCAAGCGGGTCGAAGTGGACCATGAGACTTTGACTCCGACGTACGGGCGCTTCACGGCGCAACCGTTCGAGCGGGGTTTTGCAACGACCATCGGCAACGCCCTGCGGCGCTGCCTGCTGTCGTCCATCGAAGGGGCGGCGATCACGTCGATCAACATCGAGGGGGTGCTGCACGAGTTCTCCTCGATCCCCGGCGTGGTGGAGGATGTGACGGACATCATCCTCAACCTGAAGCAGATCCCCATCCTCCTGCACACCGAGGACTCGAAGGTGCTGTCGATCGAGGTGCAGGGCCCGGGCAAGGTGACCGCCGGACAGATGAGCGAGGACGCCCAGATCGAGATCTACGATCCGAACGTCCACGTCGCGACCCTCAACGAAGAGGGGAAGCTGAAGCTCCAGGCGCAGGTCAAGCGGGGCCGCGGCTATGTCGCGGCGGACCGCAACTTTGACGAGTCGATGGGCATCGGATGGATTCCGATCGACTCCGCCCACAGCCCGGTGCGCCGGGTCAACTACCGGGTCGAAGCGGCCCGTCTCGGCCAGACCACCGACTACGAGCGCCTGATCCTCGAAGTCTGGACGAACGGCACGGTGAGCCCGGAGGAGGCGGTGTCCCTGGCGGCGATGCTGCTCAAGGACCACCTCGGCATCTTCATCCAGACCGAGGAGAGCCTGCGCCACGACGGCGGTGACCTGGGCCGCGAGGAGCTGGCCGGTCTCGACGCTCTGCTCGCCAAGCAGATCGACGAGCTCGACCTCTCGGTGCGGTCGGCCAACTCGCTCAAGAACGCCAACATCCACACGCTCCGCGACCTGGTTCGCCGGACCGAGAAGGACATGTTGGAGACCAAGAACTTCGGCAAGAAATCCCTCGAAGAGGTGCAGGAGGTGCTGGACAAGCTCGGCCTCTCCCTCGGGATGGACGTGCCCGGCACGGGGGCGACGGCCTGAGCCGTCCGGCCGCTCCCAGGAGGATGATTTCATGCGTCACAGATTGAGAGGCCGGAAGCTGGGGCGCACGTCCGCCCACCGCGAGGCCCTGTTCCGCAACCAGATTCAGTCCCTGGTCGAAAACGAGAGGATCGTCACGACCCTCCCGAAGGCCAAGGAGCTGCGTCCGATCGCCGAGAAGGTGATCACCCATGGCAAGCACGGCACCGTGCATGACCGCCGCTGGGTGCTGCGTTGGGTGCTGCGCCGCGAGCTCGTCGCGAAGATCTTCGACGTGATCGCGCCGCGGTTCACGGAGCGTCCGGGTGGCTATCTCCGGATCGTCAAGCTCGGACCGCGCCAGGGCGACGGCGCCGAGATGGCGGTCCTGGAGCTGGTCGAGCGCGGCGACGCCGCGGCGGCGGCTCCGGCCGATACCGGCAAGGCTGCCAAGAAGGCCCCCAAGAAGAAGGAAGGCAAGGAGGCCGACGACAAGGCCCCCAAGAAGGAGCGCAAGAAGGCGGCGGCTGCCGCCGGCTAGGCGCTCTCTTTTCCGAGAGATTCCCGACGGCCGGTGCGTTCGCGCACCGGCCGTTCGCTTTTTCGGTGACCTGTTATTCGCGGTTGCGCAAGTTGCTTGGGGATCCGGGCAAGAGTATCCTGATTTCGCCGTCATCACCTTCGGTGCGGTCGATGAAAGGAGAGATGCCATGGACAAGCAGAACGTCAAACCCGCCCTTCAGCTCGAAGTCCAGGAGCTCGAGCGGCGTGCCAAGCCGGGCTGTACCTCCTCCAGCACCAGCCGTCTTTGCACCTGCCCGGTCCTTCTGGCCGGCGACGATTTCCGGGCGAGCTGAAGAGGGCTCTCAACTCCAAGGTCGAGGCCGGCGGCGTCGTTCTCCAGGAGACCACCGCCGGCCTGTCCGGTCCGCCTCTCTCCATGACTGCCCTCCATCCTGACCAGCGCTGTCTCTACACGCTCGTCCACGCCCCGCGCGAGCGCAACGAGGAGATCCTGCGCGACTTCGTGACGCCCGTGGCCGGGGAGGTGCGGGGCTGTCCGGAGTTGGACTCCCTGTTCTTCGCCCGTTTCAACGTCCCGAGCTGGCAGCTCCGCTTCCGGATCCTGGGCCGGCCGGACTGGATCGAAGAGGACGTGCGCCGGCTCGTCGAGGAGCGTCTGGCCCCTCTCCAGGAGGCGGGCTGGATCGAGCGGGTGGAATTCGCGGTCTACGACCGGGAGGTCGAGCGCTACGGCGGTCCGGTAGGGATGGTCCTGGCGGAGAAGATCTTCCTCCACGACTCGCTCGCCTGCCTCGATCTGATGGAGGCGGAGCGGCG
>DATAHG010000553.1:0-1928 GCA_036263295.1 Thermoanaerobaculia bacterium
GATGCGCTGGAAGCCGAACATCGAGTAGAAGATGAAGAACGGGATCATGTCCACGCCATGGGTGGCGTAGGACGTGCCGGCGGCGATGAACGACGCCATCGAGCCGGCCTCGGTGATGCCCTCCTCCAGGATCTGCCCGTCGGTGGCCTCGCGGTAGTACAGGAGCATGGCCTTGTCGACCGGCTCGTAGAGCTGGCCGACGTGGGAGTAGATGCCGAACTGGCGGAAGAGCGACTCCATGCCGAAGGTGCGGGCCTCGTCCGGCACGATGGGGACGATCTTCTTGCCGATCTCCTTGTCCTTGAGGAGCTGGGTCAGCATCTGGACGAAGACCATGGTGGTCGAGACGTCGCGGTCCACCCCGTCGTAGAAGCGGGACCAGGTGTCGGCCCCGGGCTGCGGCAGGGGCTCCTTGCGGACCCGCCGGCTCGGCACCGGGCCGCCGAGGGCGTTGCGGCGCTCCTTGAGGTACTGGATCTCCGGGCTGTTCTCATCCGGCCGGTAGAACGGCGCCTCGGCGAGCTCCTTGTCGGAGATTGGGATGTCGAAGCGGTCACGGAAGAAGCGCAGCTCGTCCTCGGTGAGCTTCTTCTGCTGGTGGGTGACGTTGCGCCCTTCGCCCGCCTCGCCCATGCCGTAGCCCTTGACGGTCTTGGCCAGGATCACGGTGGGCGAGCCGGTGTGCTCGACCGCGGCCTTGAAAGCGGCGTAGACCTTCTGGGGATCGTGGCCGCCCCGGCGCAGCTCATGGAGCTGCTCGTCGGAGTAGTTCTTGACCAGCTCCAGCAACTCGGGGTGCTTGCCGAAGAACTCGCGGCGGAGGTAGCCGCCGCCCTCGACGGTGTACTTCTGGTACTCGCCGTCGATCACCTCGTTCATGCGCTGGATCAGCAAGCCGGTGTTGTCAGCCTCGATGATGGGGTCCCAGTCGCTCCCCCAGATCACCTTGATGACGTTCCAGCCGGCGCCGCGGAAGGCGGTCTCCAGCTCCTGGATGATCTTGCCGTTGCCGCGCACCGGGCCGTCGAGGCGTTGGAGGTTGCAGTTGATGACGAAGATCAGGTTGTCGAGGCGCTCGCGGGCGGCCAGGGTGATGGCGCCGAGGGTCTCGGGCTCGTCGGTCTCGCCGTCGCCGAGGAACGCCCAGATCTTGCGGTTCTGGGCGTCGCGCAGGCCGCGGTTGCGCAGGTACCGGTTGAACTTGGCCTGGTAGATGGCGGAGATGGGAGCCAGGCCCATGGAGACCGTGGGGAACTCCCAGAAGTCGCGCATCAGCCAGGGGTGCGGATAGGACGACAGGCCGCCCGAAACCTCGACCTCGCGACGGAAGGCTTCGAGTTGCTCGACCGAGAGCCGCCCTTCGAGGAAGGCGTGGGCGTAGATGCCTGGCGAGCCGTGCCCCTGGATGTAGAGGACGTCGCCGCTGAAGCCGTCCTCGCCGCGCCCGCGGAAGAAGTGATGGAGGCCGACCTGGTAGAGGGTCGCCGACGAGGCAAAGGTCGAGATGTGCCCCCCGAGGCCGGAGTACTTCTTGTTGGCGCGGACCACCATGGCCATGGCGTTCCAGCGCGCCAGGCTCTTGATGCGGCGCTCGATGGCCCGGTCGCCGCCGTACTGCGGCTCCCTGGACGGAGGGATGGTGTTGATGTAGGGCGTGTTGCCGGTGAAGGGGAGGGTGACGTCTTTCTCGTACCCCTTCTCCAGCAGCTTCCGGAGCAGGAACTGCGCCCGCTCATGCCCCTCGTACTGAATGACCTGCTCGAACGCGGTCAGCCACTCCTCGGTCTCCCCGACATCCGTATCGGCACCTCCGCCCGTGTACCAGTTGAGCGGAGTCGACTTCTCAATACCCATCGGCCCGAACCTCCTCCTCGCCCGCGGGATCCCCCCGCGGCTCAGTGAACGCTCTAGCCTCTCACGACTCGGCC
>DATAHG010000554.1:0-10267 GCA_036263295.1 Thermoanaerobaculia bacterium
AGAGTGGATCGGCTGCGGTTAGCGTCCCGGCAGAGAGGCCAGTCCACTCCGGTACGCAATGCGTGTGACCCCGATGGCAACATCATCCAGTTGCGGAAAAGTGAGTCCTGACCATTCTGCTCACCAGGCCAAAGGGGTGCCACACTCTTAGTTAACGCTAACTGCAGGTATGGCTCTCCGGAGACCAGGGAGTCCGCTCTCCGGCCCTCCTCGCCTCGTTTCCTCTGACGTCCTCCCGTGCAACTGGACCTATATCAACGACCAGCCGGCGAACTGCTGGGATCGGTGTGTGTTGAGGTACCAGAGCAGGTTCGATGCCAGGATTCGAATGCCCTGAGGAGAGCTGAAGGGACGAGTATCGGAGCATCCGATAGGCCCTGAGTGATGTATCCTGTCGGATAATCCTGCATATCCGATCGGATTCCCAAAGAGGTGCCGGCTCGGCGCTCGCTCCAGAGCCCGCGGCGGCGGGTTCGGATTCGTCAAGGCGTCACCCGCCGCGGAGACGCCCCGCGGGGCGTCTCTACAGTAGGCTTCGCGTGCAGCGCAAGACTGGTAATGTGCGAGAATGCTCTCAACAACTACTGGAGGATCGGAGATGCACTACAAGACCGGTTTCGCCCTGCAGTCCCAGTCACGGCGTTGGTTGAGCGTTTTGTTGCTGGTGGTCGTCTGCGCGCTGCTCGGAGTTGCAACGGGCATGGCCCAGGAGCCAGCCCAGGCGCCGGCTTCTGCCGAGACGACGCAGGCTCCGGTGGAGGCTCCCGCCGTGGTGGCAGTGGCCACGGTCTCTGCCGTCGACTTCTGTGCGGTTCAGGCCGCGCCGAAGAGCACCGAGGTCCCGGCGACCGCTTCGAGTTGTACCAGTGACTCGCAGTGTCTGCCCGACAAGCTGTGCTGCCGGGCCTGTGGCTACTTCGGCTGCACTCTCATGGCCTGCCTCACGCCGATGAACGGCCACTGCCCCTTCATCCCATAAGAGCCCGCGACGTTCCATCGCCACGACCCCTTCAGCGAGAGGGAAGGAGGGGCGAATCAGGCAGACCGTCGCCCGGTGGTAAGCTTCCCTCAAGTCTGATGCCGAGGCTGGCACCGGGTCAGCTCGGCACAGGCCCATTGCCGACAATCCTCGTTGAAGGAACCCAAGGTCGATGAAGACACAAGAGCGAGACCAGTTGCTCCAGTCCCTGCGGAGCCGATTCGAGAACAACGCAGACCGCCACAAAGGGGTTGAGTGGGCGAAGGTCCTCGCCAAGCTCGAGGCGAATCCCGCCGCAGTGCAGGCGCTCAGTGCGATGGAGGTCTCCGGCGGCGAACCAGACGTGATCGGGCAGGACAAGGCCACGGGCCAGCTCATCTTCTGCGACTGCTCTGCCGAGAGCCCAAGCGGTCGCAGGAGTCTTTGTTATGACCGCGAAGCTTTGAACGCGCGGAAGGAAAACAAGCCCGCGGGAAGCGCGGTCGAGATGGCCCGTGACATGGGCATCGAGCTACTGACAGAAGAGCAGTACCGCGCGCTGCAGCAGCTCGGCGAGTTCGACTTGAAGACGTCCAGTTGGATAGCGACGCCAGAGGATATCCGCCACCTCGGTGGGGCCCTCTTCTGCGATCGGCGCTATGGAAAGGTGTTCGTGTATCACAACGGAGTGCAGTCGTACTACGCAGCACGAGGCTTCCGTGGCCTGCTTCGCGTGTGAGCCTGGGAGGGTGCGGAGGGAAGCGCGAGGGGGTTGGGGACGGGAAGAAAGAGCAGGGGCAGCTCTTCTACGCGGAGGCTGCCCCTAGACTCTCTTTTACGAGAATCAGAGTTCTACGGAGGGCAGCACTTCACACAGTCGGAGTACCCACCTTCGACTCGGTCGGCGACGGTTCCCCCGACTACGCCGCGGAGGTTGACGACCGTCTCGCGGTTCAGGACCAGCTTCTTCTCGTTCTTCTTCAAAGCAGCTCCTTTCAGGCCAACTCATGCTTTCCAGGTGGCGCCGCCCGATGCGGCGCTCGCCGGAGGCGCTGCCTATCCTACTCGATGGTCCACCCGCCACCGTGGGATGACCGCTCAGCAGTAGAGATTGCAGTAGGTGCTGCAGCTCGCCGTGCCGCCGTTGGACAACCTGCACGTGTAAGTGGAATAGTAGGCGGGCATGCAGCACCAGCAGCCGCAGGTCAGCGGCGCGGCTTTGGCCGGCTGGGTCGTCAGGCTGGCGGCGGTGAGGGTGATGGCGGCTGCGAGCAGCAGGGCTTTGCGCATGGCTTCTCCCTTCGCGGTTCAGGGGACGCCTGGATGGCGCCCTTACTCTTGAAGGTGAGTGAGGCGGCTTCTTGCGCGCGTCGCGAGCATCGGTGTTCTTTTGAGGGTATCCGTTCCGGCGGAACCAAAACAAAGAGGGAATCAATTGTGAAGACCGGACAACGGGAGCGAATCGCAGGGGTGTTGTTGATGGCGGCAGGCGTCGCATTCTATGTCGCCGCAGCCTTGGCCCACCAAATTCCTTTCTATGGAGCCGGGACAGCCCTCCTTGGAGTCGGGGTGGCGTTTTTGGCGAAGGCCAGGAAGATGGGCTGACCCGTAACAAACGTGGTCTCGCCACGCCGAAGAGGAGCATGAGACAGCGCCACTTCGCATTTGCCCTCGTCCTTGCCGTTTTCGCCCTCGCTCTGCTTCCCGCCCTCCGTCCCGCGCTGGCCGATCCTCCGGTCCCGCCGGAGGCCTGGGTGACCTGCAAACCGGTGGAATCGCTGGTCTGGCTCGGCGGCCGCTTTCACGTCAAGTGCGAGCAGGGTTGGTCCAACCCATCCACCGGCAACAGCTATCCTTACTTCGCTATCAGCGGCAGCAACACCGCGCAATTGGAGCAGGCGATGAGCATGGTGCAGACCGCTCAGATCTCGGGCAAGCGGGTGAAGCTGCGTATCAAGACCAGCTCCACCGCCAATCCCTCGGGCTGTCAGACAGACGACTGCCGGGCCTTCATCGCCATCGGGGTAGTGAACTAATTCCTGCCAGAACAGGTTCCCACCCGGCCTACGTAGGCTTGTAAAAGAAGGATCACTGCCCTTCCCAGATCATGACGGTCGCCTTGCCGCCGGGCTTACCGTGCGTGGTGAGCACGAAGGTCGAGGGGGCACCCGGGACGACGGCGGAGGCGATGTCGAGGGACCGCTCTTCGCCGGCCCGCAGGGCGGTCATCTTGAATCTCTGGCCGTTGACTTCGACATCCAATGAGGTGAGTCCCGGGGCGCCGTTGTGAACCGTCACCACGTGCTCTTCGGGAGCGACGCTGTCGTAGGTGCTGCTCACCGGCTTGCCGGTCGACCGGATCTCCTCGGTGAGCACCGGGTCGCACTCCGTGGCGTTGCCGGCGAGGTCGGTGACGCGGAGCCGGATACGCGAGCTCTTGGTCTGATCGATCTTGGTGCCGAAGACCTCGAGGGGCACGTTGGTGCCTTGAGAGATGGTAGGCACCTGGACGGTGGCATTGGTCGACTCGAGGACGTCGATGCTCTTCAAACCGCTACGGAGGTCACTGGCCAGAACCCTGATCCGCGTCGGCGGCCCGGGATTCGTGTCCGCGAGCCAGCATTGGGGTTTGACGGCGTCGAGGCCGAGGAGGAAGTCGATGGGCGTGGTGGCGATCAGGAACTCGCCGTACGAGATATACCGCTCCGTCTGGACCTGGGTGGTCCAGAGCTTGTTCGGGTCGCCGCTGGGGGTCCAGGTGATCCGGCAGGTCGCCGGGTCGATGGTCATGCCGTCGGGGTTGGGGCCGCCGCCCGCTTCGCCGTCGCTGGAGAATCGGCAGTACCAGGTTTCGTAGCCACTCGAGCCCAGGGGGCCGGCGACCGGCAGGGGGATCTCGAAGGTGTCGCCGATCCCGCCGGAGAGCCAGATCACCCGTGGCAGGTCGATCGATGGCGATCGGTACTCTTCGATCACGTAGACCCGACTGCGCAACTCGTAGGGCGCACCGTTGCGGTTGTTGAGGGACGCAGGGCCGGCCGTGCCGTCGATCCGGCAGCAGTCGTCGAGGCCCGCCCAGACGAAGTTGGGTGTGCCGAAGGGATAGAAGTGGTGGGGGATGGTGCCGGCGGCCACGAACCAGCCGTCGCTGCCGGGCGTCGAATTTTCCTTGACCTCGGTGACCGTCAGGGTCACGGGCTGGCTGGTGCCGTCACCGAAGTAGAAGGTTTCGACGACCGTGTCGCCGACCTGTTGGGAAGCGTCGCGCTGATAGATCGCTTCGATCCGGAAGGTGATGTAGTTGTAGAGGTAGTCCGGGATCGGCGGGTCCCAGGACCATTCGATCTTTCCTCCGCGGAAATGATCCGCTGCCGCCGGCACGGCGGCCCCTCCCAGCCCGAGCAAGAACACGAGAAGAGCAATACCAAAGCGCGATGAGCGGGGCATGGTTCACCTCCTGGAAAGACGCATGAATCGCATGCGATGAAACGCGTGCAACCCACGAGCCATCCGGAGTGTGAGCTATGCAGATAAAGGAAGCTTCGACTGGTTGTTCAGGACGAACCAGAACCGATCAGATTTCTGCCTTCACAACGGAGTCGAGGCGGCTTCGCTCAGCTCCGGGTGCGCCTGCCGCTCCAGATATGGAACGGCAGCCAGACCCCGGCGAAGAGACCCAGGACCCAGTGCACGACGGCGGCGCGGTCGCGCCAGATCTCGTCCCCCAGGTAATACAGGCCCAGACCGGTCAGGGACAGGACGACGAGGGCGATCGTCATCGTCTGGCCGTTGAGCCGATTGCGCTCGTGCAGCCAGCCGCGCCGCACGTGGAGGGACCAGATCAGGCCCAGGCCCCAGATGACGGCATAGCCCGCCGTGCCGTGCAATACCAGCCAGACATGCTCCAGCGGAGAAGCCTCGGGGCCAAACGGCCCCTCCCGGTGGACGAAGTGATGGAAGAGGAGCCACAGCACCCCGGTGGCGAGCGCGGCCGCGCCCGTGCCGTAAATCCACCGGCTCATCCAGGGCGGCAGGCGCATGCCGGGATTGGAGGAACGGTGACGCATCAGGAGAGATGGCGGCGACCGCCGTTGCGGTCGAGCAGTACGGCGCTCGCGCCCAGCCGGCGCAGGAGCGCGACCGAGCCGGTGGGGTCTGCCAGCACCGCCTTGGTCAATCCGTCGGCCCAGATCGCGCGCCGGGCGCAAACCGTCACCGAGCAGTCGTCTCCGAGGCCGGCGCCGGTCCTCGGGTCCACGATGGCGCTGTGCGGCGGGTGATCGTTGAAATACCCCGCGCTGGTGGCGACCGCGGCGTTGCCGATTTCGAGCAACGGCAGGTTGCGGCCTGGATCGGCGGGGTCCCGCACCCAGACCACGTGGGGAGGGCCGAAGCTGCGCAGGTCGCCGCCGGCATTGACGACCGCCGAGGCGACGCCCTGGCGCCGCAGGCACGCGATCGCGCGATCGACCGCATAGCCCTTGGCGATGCCGCCCAGGTCGAGCCAGAGGGGACGGCGGAAGCGCACGCGACCGTCCCGCTCCAGCGCGACATCATGCCACCGGGCGTCCGGATCGGAGGCGTCGCCGGCGGGAGCCGGCAACCGGCCCTGCTCGACCAGCCGGCGGCCGATTGTCGGGTCGAAAGAGCCGCCCGTTGCGTGGGCCAGCGCCAGCGAAACCGACAGGACGCGGCGCAGACGCGCCGACACCGCTTGCGGCTCGCGATGGGCCCGGGTGTTCAGGCGGCTGAGCTCGGAGGCCGGATCGTGAAAGCTCATTTGCCGGTGAATCTCGCCGATCTCGTCGAACGCCGCGCCCATGGCCCGCGTCGCGAGGTCCGGCTCGGCCGCGACGCGAATCGAGACCAGCGTGCCCAGCCAGGGCTGCGCACGCTGGCCGATCGCCGGACTCTCCCTCGTCTCAGGATTTGCCGACAACAAGCGCATGCGTCGCCAGCAGGCGCCGTACGCCGACCGTGATGTTGCGGCTGGAGAGGGTGGCGCCAGAGATATTGACGATGTCCACGTCGAGTTGGAGCGGCGAGCCCGCCCGCTTGCCGACGAATTGAGCGCGCCACTTCGGATCGCGCACCTCTCCGCCGTAGGTCTCGCGGTAGTCGAGAATCTCGATGCCGCGGACGGTCCCGGCGGGGTCGAGCGCCAAACCGTAGGTGATGAGCTCATGCTTGCCGATCACCTGGTCGAGATAGAACCAGCCGCCGTTCGATGCGCTCCACACCTTGAGAGTCCGCTCGCGGACCCTCGTCTTGCTCGCTTTCTCGATCGCCTTGGCCTGCTCCGCGGTCAGCGTGACCGGGTGCGCGGTCATCTGCGCCTCTGGGAACAGCAGATGCTGCGCCTGCTCCACGGAGAGGTACGTGGTGCCGCTCACCGGGCTGCCGACCAGCAGGGCGGCCGGTGCCAGCCAGAAAATCGAGATTGGATCCCGCATGGTCAGAAGTTGATCCCGATCTTCAAGCGGACCTCTTGCTTGGTCTTCTCGACGAGATGAAGGTCGGCCGTCTGGTCGATGAAGACCTCGCCGCCGCCCTTGATCTGCGGGAAGTAGGTGAGGGTCGCCCACCACTTTGCGCTGCCGTAGTGTAGGCTGGGGCCGGCGAAGACCGACCAGCGCTCCTGTCCGACCTCGGTCTCGAACTCCGTCTCGTAGATCGCCTCGGCGCCGGCGTACCAGTTCGGCACGAAGCGGTAGCTCAGCCCCATGCCCCCCTTGAGCTCGATCTCCATCTCCGGGTCGGTCGGCCAGTCGAAGCCTTCGGGCAGGTCGTCGATCGGAGCGCGGTCGGCGTAGGTGGTCTCCAATCCGACGTTGGTCACCCAGACGAGCTGGCCGTCGAGGAAGTACTTCTGGCCGATCAGATCGACCTCGAACGAGGCGGTGTCCTTGTCCTCGCCCGAGTGGTGGTCGAGCCAACTGTAGTCGAGGCCGAACCGCAGACTCAGGCCGTAATTGTCGGCCGCGGGCCGCAGGAAGTTGTACTTGCCCCCCAGCTCCACCCCCGACAGCTTCGGGCCGACGCTTTCGCCGCCGGGCAGGTAGCCGTCGATGCTGAGGCCATGGGTGTCCACCGACAGGAGCTGCACGGCGCCGAAGACATTGAAGCGATCGCTTACGCCGTACTCGAGCTCGATCTCGTTGTCGAACGCCTGGTAGTAGCCGACGTCCTTGTCGCGGCGCAGGGTGGTGATGTTGTAGAGCTCCCAGCCTCCGCGTGGGATGACTTCTGCACCGGCAACATACCCCAACAGGTTTTCATCCGCACGGCAAATCAGCGGAGCCAGCAGGCCCACACAGCACAAAACACCACAAATCACGCTTCGCATTGAGGCCCCTTGTCGAGTTATTACGACTCAGTCTCATTAAGATAGCCTTATAGTGAACTCCCTCTGGTCTGTTTGTCAAGCCGAGCCCGAGGGGTACAAGGCGCTCTCTCATCACAGTGCGGGCCGCGCCCCATATCGAGCCGGCGCGGCCCCGCACATCACGAGTTGGAGCCGTTTTAGGCCGAAACCGCGGCGGCATCCGGCCTGGGTGTGTGTGCCGCATCCCGGTACGGGGCCAGGAACGCCGTCAGCGATAGTTGGAATGCCAGCTCTCAGTGCTGTATCGCACCCCCCCTGTCCTCGATGGCTGAGTGCCCGAATGCATGCTCGTACTGAGCTGACGTGAAGGGGAGCTTTGGCGCATCTTCGGGAGCAGGTCAATGGAAAGAGATTGAAAGTTGAGTCATATCACCCAACGTTCGATCTTTCGTTGAGTCGCCGCTACGGCGAACCGCCTGCAAAGTGAGGAAGCCCCGGTCCCGACCGACCGGGGCTTTCTCTTTTGAAAGGATTGGGGGAGGCTGGGAGGAAACGTCTCGGGTCAGCTCACCGCGGAGACCACGCGTGCCGCGAGGTCGGCGGGCAGGGAGATGGTCACGTTCGACTGCGCGTCGTGGACGTGGATCTCCAGGGCGTGGCCGCGCTTCTCGATCCGCACGCTCTCGCCCGGGTTGGTCGCCTCCAGCAGCACCGCGTCCGGGCAGTCCTCGAGCGCCTGGAGGAGGGCTTCGAGCTGTGGCCGCACCTCGCGGAGGTCGCGCCGGGCCTCGGACAGCTCGTCGCCCGCGAAGGTCGGCGCCAGCGCCAGGCCGACGTAGACCAGGCCGGCCGGTACCACGATGTGGAGGTCGTCCCCCGGGCCCTTGTCGTCGACCTTCACCGACACCAGACCGCTCCGCACCACCGTCGTGGCGAGCGCCACGCCGCTCATCACGAACAGCACCGCCACGATTCCCATTGCTACCGTCAGGATTTTCAGGCCCCGGCTCATGGTCGTCTCCTTGGGATCAGCGGGTCTCGGCCCGGTTGTCGATCCACATCCGCACGGTTTCGTCGTCGCCGTCCACGGTGACCAGCTCCCCCTCGCCGGCCCGCACCAGGGCCTGCATGGCCCCGGCGATGTCGAGGTCCTCCCCGGGACCGGAGAGCAGGGCGTCCACCACGCCGATCGGCATGCGGACCTGCACGTTCTCCCGCTTCACCCCGTGATCGGTGGCGTGGATCACGAGGTAGTTGCCCTGCTTCGCCATCTTCACCTTGCCGTCGGTCTCCTCGACCGTCAGGAAGGTCATGTCCGGACGGCGGCGCAGGTCGTTCCACATCGCCTGCAGGTCGGCCTTGCTCATCTCCTGGTCGTTGACGCGGATCTTGCCGTTGCCGTTGTGCGCCTGCTTCGGGATGAGGCCGCCCGCCTTCTCGACCATCGACAGCGGGAGGTTCAGGACCACCTTGCCGCCGTCCTTGGAGTCATTCACGGTCACGTGGAACCACAGGTCGTCGCGCCGGGTTTCCCGGGTTGCAGCGTTAGCCGCGGCCGGAGCCAGGGCGCCCATCGTCATCGCCGCCAGAGCGACCGTCAGCACGGACGCCGCCCAGATCTTTTTCGTGCTCATGGTGACCTCTCTTTTTTCTCTCTCGATCAGAGTGAATCGGTTGTCGAGCAACCCACTGATGACAGGACGAGCGGACGGCGCGAGATGTTTCAAGCCGCCTGACATACAATCCGTCGGACCCACGAGGAAGGAGACGGAAGGAGACGCCATGACCGCCCCGGAGCTCGACCGCCGCCGCTTTGTCACGCTGTTCTCGGCCGCCCTGGGCGTCTCGGCCACGGTGCCGGCCCTCTTCGCCGCCGAGGGCGGGGATCTCACCGCCGCCGTGATCGCAGAAGCCGAGAAGGTGACCGGACTCGAATTCACCGAGCCCGAGCGCGAGATGATGAAGAAGGGGCTGGAGGACCTGCGGGAGTCCTACCGCAAGATCCGCCAGGTGCCGCTCGCCAACGCCGTCCCTCCGGCGCAGCGCTTCGATCCGGCGCCGCCGGAGATCCGCTCCCTCGGCTCTCCCGGCAAGGCGCCCGCCGGCCGTAGCGCGCCGGTGCCGGCCGCTGTGCCCGAAAAATTGGAAGACCTGGCGTTCTGGCCGATCACCCGCCTCGCCCCCCTGCTGCGCGAGGGCAAGGTGCGCTCGGTGGACCTCACCCGCATGTACCTCGCCCGCCTGCGCCGGATCGATCCGGTGCTCCACGCCGTGATCACCTTCACCGAGGAGCGCGCCCTGGAGGAGGCTGGACGGGCCGATCGCGAGATCGCCGCCGGCCGCTACCGCGGGCCATTGCACGGCATCCCCTGGGGGGCCAAGGACCTGCTGGCGGCGCGCGGCTATCCGACCACCTGGGGCTCGCCGGTCTTCAAGGAGCAGGTCTTCGACCAGGACGCCACGGTCGTCGAGCGGCTGGAGAAGGCGGGCGCCGTGCTGATCGCCAAGACCTCCCTCGGCGAGCTGGCGCGCGGCGACGTCTGGTTCGGCGGCATGACGCGCAACCCCTGGAATCTGGAGCAGGGCTCCAGCGGCTCCTCGGCCGGCTCGGCCTCCGCCACGGTGGCCGGCGGCATCGCCTTCGGCATCGGCAGCGAGACCCTGGGCTCGATCGTCTCCCCCTCGACCCGCAACGGCGCCACCGGCCTGCGCCCCACCTTCGGGCGGGTGAGCCGGCACGGCGCCATGACGCTCTGCTGGAGCCTCGACAAGCTGGGGCCGCTGGCGCGCTCGGCCGAGGACTGCGCCCTGATCTTCGAAGCCATCCACGGGCCGGACGGCAAGGACGCCACCGTGGTGGACCGGCCGTTCGTCTGGAACCCCGGGCTGGACGTGAAGAAGCTGCGGGTGGGCTACGCCAAGGCGCTGTTCGAGCAGAAGCCGGCCGAGGGGCAGGAGGAGTGGCACGATCTCGACCTCGCCGC
>DATAHG010000555.1:0-3511 GCA_036263295.1 Thermoanaerobaculia bacterium
CGCCCTGCACGCGGCGAAGATCCTGCGCCCCGACGACCGCATCGAGCTGATCCACACCGAGACCATCGAGCCCGCCTACGTGATCTACGACCTCGACCACTCGAAGAACATCGAGGTCATCCGCGCCTGGCTCCGCGAGCACAACGTCTGGAACATCGGCCGGTTCGGCCAGTGGCAGTACTTCAACATGGACCACTCCATGCGGAGCGGCAAGACGGCGGCGGAGGAGATACTGCAGGCAAGATCCGGGGCCCACGCCGAGGCGTAGGTCCCGGAAGTCCCGGCCGGATCGATTCAGATCACGAGCGCTTCTTCCACCGTGAGGTGGGGCTCGAACTGCAGGCGGTCCAGGAAGACGCGGACGCCCTGCACGATGCTGAGAGTCACCGCCCGCTCCTCGCAGGAGTTCTCCAGCAACTGCATGGCCTTGAAAGCCTCCGCCTGCACGCCAACCACCCGGAACGTCATCAGCATCTGGCTGGCAAGCTGGTGAACCTTCCGGATATCTCCCTGGCGTAGCCAGACGGCGGCCAGATCGAGACCGGCGAGCGCCGCGTCGTACTCCAGGTCGTGGTCCCGGAAGCCGTCCCGCACTTCCTGGAACGCGTGCTCTGCCTTGGCCAGTCGGCCCAGGCCGGCATGGATCTGACCCTCGACCCAACGCAAGCGGAGAAGATTGAGCGGCTCGGCGGAGAAGGCTTGCCGTAGACCACTCTCCAGGAGGAGCTCGCCGGCCCGGCGGAACTCCCGGCAATCGACGAGCGCTCCGACCAGGGACTGATACGCCGTGGTGACGAGCTGCGGATCCTGGCTGCGATCGATCAGCGAAAGCCCCTGCTCGAGGCACTGCACCGCCTTGGCGGCTTCCCGGTTGGCGTAGAAAGCCAGCCCCTTCGAAATCATGGTGCGGCCCGCCAGGTGGCGCTCGCCGATCTCCAGGTAGAGGTCGCAAGCCCGGGACAGGATGGCGAGGGTCTCGGGGATCCTGCGCTGGGCTCGCCGGAGAGACGCCTCGACCTCCAGCATGAGGGCGAGGAGGGCCTGCTCCTGCGTACCGCTCTCGTAGTGCTCATAAGCGCTGGCGAGCGCCTCCTCGGCTTTCCCGAATCGCTCCTGGACGCGGTAGGCGTTGGCCAGCTCGGCCGAGGCGCGGGCCCGCAGGTCCGCCACGAAGCCGGGCGGGTAGTCCCCCTCCTCCGTGGCGTTCGCCACGCTGCTCGCCTGGTGGGCGAGGGTGGCCATCCGTTTCGGATCGCGGAAACGCTCCTCGAAGCTGGCCTGGAGGAGAGCCTCCACCAGCGGCCAGCCGAAGGCGCTCTCGCGTTTTTGACGAGGGACGGCGCGCAGACCGCGCGCGGGGTCCTTCGTCACGAAGGGGAGCACCTCCGAAGTGAGCTTGCGCTGCTCGCTCCACCGCCGCTCGAACTGGCGCGCCGCCACGAAGGCGCGGTCCAGCGCCGCGTCGTAGGCGCCGTCCGAGACCTCCGCCTGAAAGGGGGGAGTCTCCTCGAAGAAGAGGAACGGCGCACTGGCTCCGAGCCTCTCCCTGCACTGGGTACACCCCGTCAGCAGATGGCGAACGACCTTGTGCCAGGCAGCCGGATCGAGCCCGCCGGCAGCAAAGGCTCCGACTTCTCCTTCCGAAAGATGAGCCATGTTCCCTCCCAGGAATTCACGTCATCGCTGCAAGATTGTCGCATACATCGGGTATCACCGTCTCCTGGTCAAAAAAGATGGCCGGACACGGGAGGACTTTCAAGCACTCGGTCAGGAGCACTCTGAATCCCCCCCTAATGTAACGGGCCCTCCACTAAATCTGGCCGCCGTTCGGGTCGATCGGGATGGACGTCGCCCGGGTCCCCGAGAGGCCGCCCAGCGGGTCGATCAGCGGACCTTCGTCGCTCTGACCGGTCGCCCTCCCGTGCGAGGAAGACTGCGGGCTGTCCGGACCGAAGAACCGACCCAAAACCGGACCCACCCCCGTCCACTCCCCGAACCAGGAGAGGACGCTCTCCCAAAGACCGGGTGCCGCCGGGCGGCTGGAGCCGGCCGCCTCTGCCGGAATGGCGGTCGTGAGAACGGCCGCGACAGCCAGCGCCCCGACGATCCTCCTGATGGCATGCACATTCCGAAACATGAAAACCTCCCGAGAAACGCGGCCCAGGCTGTCGGCCCGAAATGGGCGACACTGGCCGCGGGATTCGCATCTGGTGCGTGGTGGGCTCTTCTTTTTTCTGGTCGGGGACATTTTGCCTGATTTTCAGTCGAACTGCACCTTCTCCGCAAGGCCGGCATGTCCTGCCCCCTGTTACAATCGTTCCGTGACCAGTCAGACCGTCGCCATCCTGCCGCCGCCGACCGCCGCGTTGAGCCCTGCCTTGAAAGAGTTGGACGTCACTGTCTTAGTGCCTGTGAAGGACGAAGCGGAGACTGTCGAGGAGCTGGCGGCCCGCGTGGCCCGGGTCCTCGACGACCTCGGCAAGTCCTTCGAGATCATCTTCGTGGACGACGGATCCGGCGACGGCACCCCGGGGCGGATCCGCGCCGCCCGCGAACGCGACGACCGGGTGAAGCTCATCCGCCTGCGCCGCAACTTCGGCAAGGCCGCCGCCCTGTCGGCCGGCTTCGACCATTGCTGCGGCAACATCGTCATCACCATGGACGGCGACCTGCAGGACGACCCCGAGGAGATCCCCCGGTTCCTGGAGACCCTCGAAGCCCAGGACCTCGACCTGGTCTCCGGTTGGAAGCGCCAGCGCCACGACCCGGCCTCCAAGCGCCTGCCGTCCCTGCTGTTCAACTGGGCGACCCGCAAGCTCGCCGGGGTGGACCTCCACGACTTCAACTGCGGCTTCAAGGCGTACCGCCGCGAGGTGCTGGATCAGATCTCGATCTATGGCGAGCTGCACCGCTACATCCCGGTCCTCGCCAGCCGCCGCGGTTTCGCGGTCGGGGAGATCGAGGTCAACCACCACCCGCGCCGCCACGGCGTCAGCAAATACGGCTGGGACCGCCTCTACAAAGGGCTCCTGGACCTCATCACGGTCCTCTTCATCACCAAGTACACGCGCCGGCCGCTCCATCTTTTCGGCGCCTTCGGGCTGCTGTTCCTGGGGACCGGCTTCGCCATCAACTCCTACCTCGCCGTGCTCTGGATGAACGGCCACTACCTCTCGAACCGGCCGCTCCTCCTGCTCGGCGTCCTCCTGATGCTGCTCGGGATCCAGGTGCTGACCACCGGTCTCCTGGGGGAGATGATCACCTTCAAGAACTTTCGGCGCCCGGACAGCTACTCGGTCAAAGAACGCTTGGAGTAAGCCGCACTGGACATCCTGTTCCTCACCCAGGCGTATCCCCGTTTCCCCGGCGACACCTCCGGCCCGTTCATCCGCGACCTGGCTCTGGGCCTGATGCGCGGCGGCGACCGCGTGACGGTGCTCACGCCCCACGCCGAGGGCCTCGGCCGCGCCTGGGATGACGACGGGATCGCGGTCCACACCTTCCGCTATGC
>DATAHG010000556.1:0-2171 GCA_036263295.1 Thermoanaerobaculia bacterium
GGGAGAGGGGGGCCGCAGCCCCCCTCTTTCAAGCCTTCGACCGCTCAGCGGGCCTGGCGCGCGACCAGGTGATAGACGTCGCTGTCGATCTCGCGCTTGCCGGTCTCCAGGAGCCATCTTTCGACGCCCGTGTCGGGGACCGCGGCCGTCTCCGGGGCCGAAGTCGCCGCATCGGGGCTGGCGATGGCGGCCAGCGGAACGCTCGCGAACGCCGCTCCGAAGAACAGGGCGCCGCCCGATCCACGCAAGAACTCTCTACGATTGACTGGCATAGGCGTTCCCTCCTTCTCAGGACACCACGATGGTGCTGTTGTCGGCGTAGTAGTAGCCGCAGAAGCTGGTGTAACCGCCGCGGTTGGCGGTCTCGACGTTGGTGATGAGGTTGCCCGAGTTGTCGTAGTTGCGGGCGGCCGTCTGTCCCGGCTTGTGGCACCAGAGCCCGTTGGCGCACTTGCGGTAGAAGTGGAAGTCGGTGTTCGGCCAGATCACCAGGGCGATCGTCAGGTTGTTCGAGGCCACGCAGCCATTCGCCCAGCCGTCATGCACGGTGGCGGCGCCGACGTTGGAGCAGGAGATGGCGGTGTACATGGCGCCCGTGGCGCGGCCCGGCTGCGCGAACGTGTTGGTGCGGTGGTTCGCGGCGAAGTTGTAGCAGTTGTTCTTGCGGATGTAAGTGGCGCCGTTCCAGAAGCTGAAGTCGGTCGAGCTGGTGAAGTAGTTCGAGGCGCAGGCCACGAGAGAGCCCTTGTCCGTGGCGCTCACCAGGTTGTCGTGCTCGGACTGCAGGCGGGCTTCCGGCTTCGCGGCGATCGCCTGGGAGGTGAAGTCGCGCAGGAACTCGTCGACCTCGGTGTCCTCGCGCTCGGAGGTGTCGAGCAGCCAGAGCGACGTCGATTTGTCCTTCTCGATGGCGCCGCCGATGCGGAAGGCGGAGGGGAGCTGCTTCGCCTTGCCGGACTGGCCTTCCTTCACCTCGCTGACGATGTAGCCGCGGTAGCCGAGACCGCCCGCCGGGGCCGTCACCGGCGCGATGATGCTGGTGTCGGCGTGGACGCGGTCGATCAGCTCCTTCTCTTCCTTGTCGGAGAGGATCCAGGAGGGGTTCGGACGGCCAGAAAAGATGTCAAGTTCCACCTGCAGCATGCTGCTCCTCCTTCGTTAAGCGCCCCACGGCCCGGCGGACCGTCCGTCCGCCGCACACTCAGGGCGCAGGAAAAACCATCGGCTCACCCACCCGGACCAGCCCTCGCGTTACGGCTGCTCTCGAAAAAGACTGGTGTCCAAGTGGGGGAAGGAGGGACAAAACCGATAGAGATTTTTGCACTTCCTTAGACGGCTCCGGCGACTTCTGCCAGCGCCTCCCGGGGAACGGCAAAGGAGCTGGCGGCCAGGCTGGAGTCGGGCTCCGCGATCTCGGGGTAGCGGATGCCGGCCAGGAGCTGCAGGTCGAAGATCTCCTGCACCAGCCCTTCGAACCGAAGGAAGCCGGCGATCTTGCCGGTGCGGGTGTCCACCACCCAGACGCCGCAGAGCTTCTCCTGGACCCGTTCGGCGAGCGGGATGCCGCCGAAGATGTTGCTCTCCCGCACCTGGGAGAGGCCGACGAAGGCGAGCGGGCCGGCGAAAGCGAGGCCGCGGGTGAAGCCGGGGAGCTGGGCGACGGTCTCGACCCGGCCGGTCGCGAGATCGACCACCCCGATCTCCCCCTTGCCGGACTCCAGCACCCAGAGGCGGCCGTTGTGCCAGCGCGGCGAGTGGGGCATGGAGAGCCCGCGGGCCACGATCTCGCCGCTCGGTATGTCGAGCAGCACGCCGCCGTTGGCCTTGCCCTCGCGCCACCCCTGCGGGGTGTCGGTGGAGCCGAGGGCGGTCACGAAGCGCGGGCAGCCGTCCACCACGGCGAGGCCGTTCAGGTGGCACCGGTCGTCGGGGGAGAGGCCGCTCACGAACGGCGGGCGCCAGCGCGGCACGAAGCTGTGCTCGCCGTCGAGCGTCGAGAGGCAGGAGAAGCGGGTGTTGACGATCCACAGCTCAGCGGCATTGGCGGTATTGGCGGCATGGGCGAAGGCCAGCTCGTGGACCCGGATGTCGCCGGTGACGTGCCCCTTGCGGGGGAGGAAGCAGGCGTCGTGCTTGCCGGCCGGCGGCAGCTTGTGCCCGGCCTCGGGCTG
>DATAHG010000557.1:0-2054 GCA_036263295.1 Thermoanaerobaculia bacterium
TTGCGCTCCACCAGCTCTTCGAGGCCCAGGCCGCCCGCACGCCGGACCGGATCGCCCTGTCAGCCGGCTCCGAGAGCCTGACCTACGCCGAGTTGGACCGCCGTGCCACGGCCCTGGCCGGCAGCATCCAGGCGAACCTTGAGAGCCTCGCCGAGCGCGAGCGCATCGTCGCCATCTGCGCTCCCCGCAACGCCAACCTGCTGGTGGGGATCCTCGCCGCCCTGAAGGCCGGCGCCGCTTACCTGCCGCTCGACCCGGGCTACCCCAGGGAGCGCCTCGCGTTCATGCTGGGGGACGCCGCCGCCGACCTCCTCCTCACCGAGGCGTCGGTCGCCGGTTCGCTCCCGGATCTGGACCTGCCGCGGCTCGATCTGGGTGCCGTACCGGAAGGCCCGGCCGTCATACCGCCGCCGGCCAATCCCGGCCGCTTGGCCTACCTGATCTACACCTCGGGCTCCACCGGCCGCCCCAAGGGGGTCGCCATCGAGCACCGTAGCGCCGTCAGCCTGATCGAGTGGGCACGCGGTGTCTTTGCCCCCGAAGAGCTGGAGGCGGTCCTGGCCTCGACCTCGGTCTGCTTCGACCTGTCGATCTTCGAGCTGTTCCTGCCGCTCGCGGTGGGCGGCCGGGTCGTGCTGGTCAAGGACGCCCTGGCCCTGGTCGATCTCCCGGAAAGTGTTGGGGCGATGGGGGGGGTGACCCTGATCAACACCGTGCCGTCGGCCCTCGACGCACTGCTGCGTTCGCGCGGCCTGCCGGCGACGGTGCGCACCGTGAACCTGGCCGGCGAGCCGATCCCGCGCGAGCTGGTGAACCGGGTCGCGGCGCTGCCGAACGTCAGCCGGATGCTCAACCTCTACGGTCCGTCGGAGGACACCACCTACTCCACCTGGGCCTCGCTGCTCGACGACGCGGCGACCGGCCGGCCGGTGCCGATCGGCCGCCCGGTGGCGGGCACCCGGGTCCACCTGCTCGACGCCGGGTTCCGGCCGGTGCCGGGCGGCGTCCCCGGCCACCTCCACCTGGGGGGCGAGGGGCTCGCCCGCGGCTACTTCGGCCGGCCCGAGCTGACCGCGGAGCGGTTTGTCCCCGATCCCTTCTCCGACCTCGTGGGCTACCGCCCGGGCGACCGGCTCTACCGCACCGGCGACCTCGCCCGGCGGCGAGGCGACGGCATCCTGGAGTTCCTGGGCCGCATCGACCACCAGGTGAAGGTGCGCGGCTTCCGCATCGAGCTGGGGGAGATCGAGGACGCGCTGTCGCGCCACCCCGCCCTGCGCGAGGCCGCCGTGGCGGTCCGCGAGATCAGCCCGGGGGACCGCCGGCTGGTCGCCTTCGTGGCCCCTGCAATCGCTGAGGGGGCAGCGCTGGAGCCCGAGGCCCGCGCCGGCCTGATCGCCAGCCTGCGCGCCGCCCTCCAGCAGACCCTGCCGGACGCCATGATCCCCTCGGTCTGGTCGGTCGTCCCGGCCCTGCCGCGCAACGCCAACGGCAAGCTCGACCGCAAGGCCCTGCCGGAGGTCTCCCCTGAGGGAGAGCGCGCGGCCGGGGTCTCTGCCGAGGCCGCCTGGGCGCCGCCGCGCAACGAGGCCGAGCGGGCCATCGCCGAGATCTGGAAGGACGTGCTGGGGATCGAGAAGGTCGGCACCCGCGACAACTTCTTCGACCTCGGCGGCCACTCGCTGCTGCTGGTCCAGGTCCACCAGCGTCTCCGCGAGGGGATCGCCCCGAGCCTCCCGCTGGTCGATCTGTTCCGCTTCCCGGACGTCGCCTCCCTCGCCCGCCACATCGCGGGGGACGCCGAAGAGAAACCGGCCCGGCCGGCCGTCTCAGCGCGCCTGGCGCCGGCCGCGTCGCAGGACATCGCCATCGTCGGCCTCGCCGGCCGCTTCCCGCGCTCGCCCGACCTCGACACCTTCTGGCGGAACCTGCGCGACGGGGTCGAGTGCACCACCTTCTTCTCCCGCGAGGAGCTGCTGGCGGCCGGGGTGGCCCCGGCCCAACTCGACAACCCGGCTTTTGTGCCGGCCCGCGGCGTGTTCGAGGGGGTGGAC
>DATAHG010000558.1:0-8938 GCA_036263295.1 Thermoanaerobaculia bacterium
CTGGCACAAGCAGGGCGGTCTGACGGCGGCCGGGAGCCTCGTTCCAAAGGGCGGCATCCCTGATCTGTAGCGTTCTTCGCTTCGATTCCGACGCGCTGAGGCACTACCGACAAAGCCTTGGTCTGCGTAGCGACCGTACCGCGCTCGTTACGCTGGCGAAGGCCATCGCCATCAGCCCCGGCTGGTCCAGCCAGGCCAAACTCACCTTTCTGGCTCGGGTCGAGCCCGAGCCTGTGCTCGGCATCCTGTGCAACGGAGACGTCGACCCTCGCACATTCGCAACTCAGGCGCAGGCCTACGAAAGAACCATAGGGCGACTGCGCTATATCGGCTACCGAGACACGGAAGAAGCCGTCGCAGAGTTGGGCGATCGACTCCGCAACCTGATCGGAGCCCGTGAGATGCAGAGCCTTCCCTATGTGGCGATTCCACGCGGCGGGCTCATTGTCCTGGGAATGCTGGCCTCCATGCTCGATCTGCCACGCGAGCAGGTCGGTGCCGGGCGGCCCGGCACCGACGGCCCGGTCGTGATCGTCGACGACTGCGCGCAGAGCGGAGCCCGGTTCGGCGCCTTCCTCGCCAGCCGCCCGGAGCCGCGGGTGATCTTCGCCCATCTCTTTTCTCATCCGAACCTGCGCGCCGCCGTGGAGGCGAGAGAGCCGCGGGTGACCTGTGTCGCCGCCCGGGACCTCCACGACGACGGCCCCGAGATCCTCGCCGAGAATTACGCGGATGCGCAGGATCTGTGGTCTGCGCGCCTGGGCCGTCAACGCTACTGGATCGGAGACTGCGAACGGCTCTGCTTCCCCTGGAACGAGCCCGAGCGGGTGCTCTGGGATCCCGGCACACAGGACCTGGCAACCGCCTGGAGGCTGGTCCCTCCCCCCGATTGCTTCAAGGCGAGCGGCAGCGGTGCTGCCATCCCGCCGGACATCCAGTTCCAGCCGGTTGGCCGGGGCCGACTCCGCCCGGCTCCCAGCGTTCTATACGGCCGTACGAACGGGGAGATCGTCGTCGTCCGCATCGACAGCGGCGAGATCTTCCGCCTGCCTGGATCGGCGGACGCGTTCTGGTCGGCTCTGGTCGCGACCGGGGACGCCGAGGCCGCCTGCCGGCGGCTCGAGCGCCGGTACGGGATGGCCGCGGCGGATCTGCGGCCCGACCTCCTTGCCTTCTGCGAAACCCTGCTGCGGCAGGGCCTGCTGGAGCTGGCGACCGGCTCCTCAGGCTCCTGACATTCTCCTGACGCTCGGTTGGGATCCTGGGACAGCCTTGTAGACCAAGATCGGCATTCTGTGTAGTGAGGAGACAGGAATTCCCTGGAGCTCTCCTGGTCCTGGACACGGAGCCGGTCTATTTTTGTGGAGGATTTGCACATGTTTTTCCGGGGGTACGAGAGGTCTCGACGTTGGGCTCTGACACTGCTGGCAGCGCTGGTGCTTGCGGCCCAGCCCATCGCAGCACAATTCAAGTGTTTCCCCAGTTGCAACGCCACGGACGGACGGTTCCTCGTGATCGCCACAGGCACCGGTCTCGTGACGCTGAGCGACACGACTTTGGACATCCAGCTCGCCGCACCGGCGGGCTCGTCCTCGTTCCAGGTCGGTGTTTTCGACGGAGATTCGGGAGGCGTGGACGGGATGTCCGTGTCGCACTGGGATCTCGGCGACCCCACGGCCTATAGCTACACGCTGTACGCGGATCCTCTGGGAGACGGCACCGGCGCGACAGTCGTCGAGATGTCGCCCGGCTTCCCCTCGATCAGCTCGTTCGGCCTGGCCGATAACGACTGGAGCGACTTCACCGTCTCCACCTCCCCGGCCGCTCTTTCACCGAGCGGAAACTACCTCTACCGCCTGCACATCGAGCTCACCGGCGACACCACTCTTGACTCCTACAACAGCTTCAAGCTCCGCTCGTCCGGAATTTCGACGATCCGGCTGGAGGACCAGCCGTTCTCCTACATCGCTTCGATCTCGTCGTTCGAGGATCTCCTCACCGTCTATCCGGCCTTCCCGGACCTGACGCCGACCACCTACGACGGAACCTTCCGCTTCTTCTTCAACGTCCTCGACGCCCAGTCTGACATCAGCATCTGGAACGGCGATTTCGACCGCGGGAAGTGGGACGGCACCGACCTGGACACGGACGATACGGATACGCCGAACTCCACTCCCCCCTGGGCAACGGACGATGCCCTTCCGGAAGGAGTCGCCACCGGCGGCTTCCCCCCGGAAACGACCGGCAACCCGGCGGACGATTCTGACTTCGACTTTTTCCTGCGGTCGCCCTCGGTCTACAGCGAGCTCCATTTTCCCGACGGCCAGGTCTTCGTCGACGACAACCCCTCCGGCAACCAGGAGTGGGAGCAGTTCCGGATCTCCACCGAGCCGTTCAACCGCGCGCTGATGGACGGCAGCACCACGAGCGTCCCGGGAGGCACCTTCGAGCTTCGGGTCCTCGGCGTCGACCTGAGCAACCTCAATGCCATCCGGCTGCCGGACCGGGCCCTCTGCGTCAGCGACACCTTCGAGCCCTGCACTCCGGTGTACCCGTTCCTGATCGGGGACACGGTATTCCGGGACCTGGACGGGAACGGCACGCAGGCCGGCCCGGGTGAAGTGGGCATCGGCGGCGTCCTTCTCCAACTGGTCGGCGCGTCCGGCACGTTGATCGGTACCGCGACCACGGACGCCAACGGCCACTACTCTTTCAATGTCCCGGCCGGCATCTTCACCGTGCGGGTCGCCGCCAGCAACTTCGGTCCCGGCGGGGCGCTCGCGGGCACGATCTCGACCACCGGCAATCAGCACAGCGAGACGGTCGTCAACGACAACGTGCTGACCTACGATTTCGGCTACCGCGGCAACGGCTCGATCGGTGACCGGCTGTGGTACGACCTCGACAACGATGGCGGCCAGGACAGCGGTGAGGCCGGCATCAACGGAGTGACCGTCGAGCTTCTCGACGGCGGCGGCAACGTGCTGGCCACCACCACGACGGCTGGCGACGGCAACTATTCGTTCGGCCACCTCTTCGCCGGCACCTACAGCGTGCGCGTCGTCTCCTCGACGTTACCCGGCGGGGCGGCTGGCCTCCTCGCGACCTATGACTTCGACGGCACCGGCACGGCGCACGTGGCGACCCTGACCCTGGCGGCGGGCGCCACCCGCAACGAAATCGACTTCGGCTACCGCGGCACGGCCTCGCTCGGCGACCGCGTCTGGTTCGATATCGACGGCGACGGGGTCCAGGATTCCGGCGAGGACGGCCTGAACGGCGTCACCGTCCGGCTGCGCGACGGCCATGGCAACGTGGTCGCCACCACCGTGACCGCCGGCGACGGCGGCTACACCTTCGCCAATCTGCCGGCGGGCACCTACACGGTGGAGGTCGACGCCTCGACCCTGCCGGCCGGCGCCTCGCCGACCTTCGACGCCGACGGCATAGCCACCCCGGATACGGCCACCGTGTCCGGGGCCACCGGCCAGAACCTCACGGAGATCGACTTCGGCTACCGCGGCACGGCCGCCCTGGGCGACCGCGTCTGGTACGACATCAACAACAACAGCACTCAGGATCCGGACGAGGTGGGCTTGAGCGGGGTCACCGTCGAGCTCCTCGACGGCGGCGGCAACGTGGTGCGGTCCACCGTGACCTCCGGCAACGGCATTTATGGCTTCGCCGGCCTCTTCGCCGGCACCTACACCGTGCGGGTGGTCGCCGCGACACTTCCCGGGGGGGCGGTCGCGACGTACGACTTCGACGGCACCGGGACGGCTAACACCGCCACGGCCAGCGTGGCCAGCGGTCAGAACCTGAGCACGATCGACTTCGGCTACCGCGGCACCGCCTCACTGGGCGACCGCGTCTGGCTCGACCTCGACGGCGACGGGTTCCAGGATGGCGGCGAGCCAGGGTTGAACGGCGTCGCCGTGGAGCTTCTCGACGGCGCGGGCACCGTCCTCGCCAGCAGCTCGACGACCTCGGCCGGCATCTACGGCTTCAACAACCTGCTGGCCGGCTCCTACAGCGTCCGGGTGGTCACCGCCACCCTGCCGCCGGGCCTGGTCCAGACCTACGACCTCGACGGCACCGCGACCGCCCACATCGCGGCGCTGACCCTCTCCGACGGCCAGAGCCGCCCCGACGTTGACTTCGGCTATCGCGGCACGCTCCAATTTGGTGACCGCGTCTGGTTCGACTACGACGGCAATGGCATCCAGGACACCGGCGAGCCCGGCATCCCGAGCGTCACCATCGAGCTGCGCAACAGCTCCGGGACGCTGATCTCCACCACGGTCACCGGAGCCAACGGCCTCTACTCCTTCTACAACCTGCCTTCCGGCACCTACACCGTGACCGTGGTCGCCTCGACCCTGCCGGCCGGAACAGTCCCGACCTATGACCTGGACGGCACGGCCACGCCCCACGCCGCGGTGGTCGCCCTGGCCAGCGGGCAGAGCCGGACGGACGTCGACTTCGGCTATCGCGGCACCGCCTCCCTGGGCGACCGCGTCTGGCTCGACTACGACGCGGACGGCGTCCAGGACATCGGCGAGGCCGGCATCAACGGCGTCACCGTGCAACTCCTCGACACCGCCGGGAACGTCATCGCCTCCGCGGTGACGGCGGGCGACGGCAACTACACCTTCCCCAACCTCCTCGCCGGGACCTACAAGGTCCGGGTCGTCTCTTCGACCCTGCCGGCCGGCTTCGTCCAGACCTACGACTTGGACGGCACGGGCACGGCCCACGTCGCCACGGCGGCGGTCAACGGCGGCCAGAGCCGGGTCGACATCGACTTCGGCTACCGGGCCGTCCCGGCTACGGGCACCGGCACGATCGGCTACTGGAAGACGCACCCCGAAGCCTGGCCGGTCGCGACCATCACCATCGGCGGCGTGGTCTACACGCGGGATCAGGCCATCATCCTCATCGGCACTCCGAGCCGCGGCGACAAATCGATCGACCTGTTCAAGCAGCTCGCCGCCGCGAAGCTCAATCTGATCATCGGCAACAACCCGTCCTGCATCTCCTCGACGATCGCGTCGGCGGATGCCTGGATGACCGCCCATCCGCCGGGCAGCAACGTCGGCAGTGGCAGCGCGGCGTGGGCCCAGGCCTCGTCCTGGCACACGCAGCTCGACAGCTACAACAACGGCCAGCTCTGCGCTCCGCACCGCAACTGAGCTGATGTCGACGAGGGCCGCCGCTTCGGCGCGGCGGCCCGCTTTTCTCCCCTCCGAGCCCCTCCTCCGCGCCCCCACGATTTTCCTTCCCGCGATCTTCGGTTATTTCCCTGACGCTCTCCTGACGCCCATAGGTGATCCTGCGATATCAGTAGCAGCATTCTCATGGGGGGCCTTCTATGATCCGTCTCGGGTACAGAGAGGTGAGTCGATCCATTCTGGCAGCGGTTCTGCTGCTGGGATGGACCTTCACGGCACAAGCAGCAGAAGGGCAGTTCAAGTGTTTTCCGAGTTGCAGCACGACCGACAGCCGGTTCCTGGTGATCGCCACGGGTGCCGGGCTCGTCACGCTGAGCGACACGACTCTGGACATCCAGCTGGCCGCGCCAGCCGGATCTTCCTCATTTCAGGTCGGCGTTTTCGACGGAGATTCAGGAGGCCTGGACGGTCTCCTCCTCCAGCACTGGGATTTCGGGGCTGTCACGCCCTACACCTACACGTTGTACGCCGACCCTCTGGGAGACGGCAGCGGCATGACCGTGGTCGAGATGGCGCCCGGCTTCCCCTCGATCAGCTCGCTCATCATGGCCGACAACGACTGGACCGACTTCACGGTCCCCACATCACCCGATGCCCGATCGCCGAGCGGACACTACATCTACCGCCTGCACATCGAGCTCGCCGGCGTTCCCCTCTTTGACTCCTACAACAGCTTCAAGCTGCGTACGTCCGGAGTTTCGATGGTCCGGCTGGAGGACCAGCCGTTCTCCTACATGGCGGCGATCTCGACGTTCGAGGATCTCCTCATCGTCTATCCGGATTTCCCGACCCTGACGCCGACCACCTACGACGGAACCTTCCGCTTCTTCTTCGACATTCTCGACGCCCAGTCTGACGTCAGCGTCTGGAACGGCGATTTCGACCGCGGGAAGTGGGACGGCACCGACCTGGACACGGATGATCCGGATACGCCGAAATCCACGCCACCCTGGGCGACGGACGATGCCCTTCCGGAAGGAGTCGCCACCGGCGGCTTCCCCCCGGAAACGACCGGCAACCCGGCGGACGATACGGACCTCGACTTTTTCCTGCGGTCGCCCTCGGTGTACAGCGAGCTCCATTTTCCCGACGGCCAGGTCTTCACGGACAACAATCCCTCCGGCAACCAGGAGTGGGAGCAATTCCGAATCTCCACCGATCCGTTCAACCCTGCGACCATGGATGCCAGCACCACGAGCATCCCGGGAGGCATCTTCGAGTACCGGGTCCTCGGCGTCGATTTGAGCAACCTCAACGCCATCCGGCTGCCGGACCGGGCCCTCTGTGTCAGCGACACCTTCCAGCCCTGCACGCCCCTGTACCCATTCCTGATCGGCGACACCGTCTTCCAGGACCCCGACGGCAACGGCGCGCAGTCTGAAGAGGAACCAGGGATTGCAGGCGTGGCCCTCGAGCTCGTGGGATCGTCGGGCATGGTAATCGGCACGGCGACCACAGACGCCAACGGTAAATATTCCTTCAACGTCCCGGCCAGCACCTTCACGGTGCGGGTCGCTGCCAACAACTCCAATCCCGGCGGGGCGCTCGCGGGCACCATCGCGACGACGCCCGTCCAGCTCACCAAGGTCGTGGTCGACGACAACGTCCTGACCTACGACTTCGGCTACCGCGGCACCGGCTCGATCGGCGACCGCGTCTGGTACGACGCCGACGCCGACGGAGTCGTGGATTCCGGCGAGCCCGGGCTGGGCGGCACGAAGGTCGAGCTGCTCAACAGCGGCGGCACCGTGATCGCCACCACGACCACCGATGCCAACGGCATCTACACCTTCGCCAATCTCGCGGCCGGCTCCTATACCGTCCGCGTTGTCTCCTCCACCCTGCCGGCCGGCGGCCTGGCTCCCACCTACGACCTCGACGGCACGGGCACCGCCCACACCGCCGCTGTCACCCTCAACGCCGGCCAGAGCCGCACCGACGTCGACTTCGGCTACCGCGGCACGCGGAGCCTCGGCGACCGGGTGTGGAAGGATCTCGACGGCGACGGAGTCCAGGAAGCCGGCGAGCCCGGGATCAACGGCGTGACCGTCCGCCTCTTCCTCGGCACCGCCGAGGTGGCGAGCACCGTCACCTCAGGAGACGGCAACTACTCGTTCACCAACCTGCCGGAGACCACCTTCACGGTCAAGATCGATACGGCCACTCTGCCGGCCGGCGCGACACAGACCTATGATCTGGACGGGCTCGCCACGCCGCACCAGGCGACTGTCAACCTGACCGCCAGCCGCACCGACGTCGACTTCGGCTACCGGATCGCGGCCTCCTGCACCGCGGGATACTTCAAGGACCACTTCAGCAACGCGAGCTTCTCGAACAACGACGGCACGCTGAGTTGGGCGGGCTCGTGGATCGAATCCGACACCGCCGGCACGGGCGTCAGCAGCGGCAACGTGACCGTCGGGAACCCCTACAGCGGGTACCTGTTCCTGCGCGACTCCCCGGACACCGGAACCCAGCCGAGCGCGGCACGGCAGGTGAACCTCTCGGGGTTCAGCTCCGCGACGCTGAGCTTCTCCTTCCATGTCAGGACCGGGGTCGATCCGGAGGACGCGGTGGTCATCGAGATCTCGAAGAACGGCGGCACCTCCTACACCGTCCTGGAGACGCTCGACGGTTATTCCGGTACGGCCGAGGACTCGCGCAGCTACAACATCACGTCCTACATTGCCAGCAACACCCGGATCCGCTTCCGGGTCAGCAACGGATACGGCGCCAGCGACGAGCTCTTCAAGGTCGACTGGGTCAAGATCGACGCGGGTTGCTCGGGCCCGTCCATCCCCACGACCGGCTCGGCCGGCAACCGGGTGTGGAAGGACCTCGACGGCGACGGAATCCAGGACTCCGGCGAGCCGGGGCTCAACGGCGTCACCGTCCAGTTGCTCAACTCGAGCGGCACGGTCCTCGCCACCCAGCTCACGAGCGGTGACGGCAACTATTCCTTCACCGGCCTCTCGGCGGCCACCTACAGGGTGAAGGTCGTGTCGAGCACGCTGCCCTCGGGGCTCACGCCGACCTACGACCTCGACGGCACCGGCACAGCGCACTTCGCAACATTCACGTTGAACGACGGCCAGAACCGCACGGACATCGACTTCGGCTACCGCACTCCACCGGCCTGTCCTTCGCCGGGGTACTTCAAAGACCTCTTCGACACCGCGAGCTTCTCGAACAACAACGGCACCTTGAGTTGGGCCGGCGCCTGGGTCGAATCCGACAGCGCCGGGACGGGAGTTAGCAGCGGCAACGTGACCGTGGGAAGCCCGTACAGCGGGTACCTGTTCCTGCGTGACTACCCGGATACGGGGACCCAGCCGAGCGCGGCCCGCCAGGCCAACCTCTCGGGCTACGTGTCCGCGACGCTGTCGTTCAGCTTCCATGTCCGGACCGCCGTCGATCCGGACGATGCGGTGGTCGTCGAGATCTCCAAGAACGGCGGCACCTCCTACACCGTCCTGGAGACTCTGGACGGCTTCACCGGCACGGCGACCGCCTCGCGCAGCTACGACATCTCGCCCTACATCGCCAGCAACACGCGGATCCGGTTCCGGGTCAGCAACAACTACGGAGCGAGCGACGAGCTCTTCAAGCTGGACTGGGTAAAGATCGACGCCGCCTGCCAGTGACACGGTGAGCGGATAGCGCCGAAAGGCCGGGCCGGGAGTCCCCCGAGCCCGGCCTTTGTCGTT
>DATAHG010000559.1:0-2027 GCA_036263295.1 Thermoanaerobaculia bacterium
GCCGGCCGGCCCGTGAAGAAGCCGGAGATCAGGTCCATGACGTCGCGGCGGAAGTAGAGGATGGTCGCGAGGAGCGTCCCGACGTGCGTCGCGACGTCGAAGTTCAGCCCCTGGTCGGGCCAGTGCAGGAAGTACGGGACCAGGATCAGGTGGGCCGACGAGCTGACCGGCGCGAACTCGGTGATCCCCTGGACGATGGCGAGCACCACGACCTGCAACGGCGATATGTCCAACGGCGTTCTCCGGACTTTTCGCGTCGGCCGTCCGGGGAGAAGCCCGCCGGCGGCTGGAAAAGCGACGGAATTGTACCCCTGGTTCCCGGCATCGGAAGACGTATACTCTGCGCCGCCATGGAAACTTTGCTGGTCACCGGCGGTGCCGGATTCATCGGCTGCAACTTCGTCCGTCTCGCCCTCGCGGAGACCGAGGCCCGGATCGTCGTCCTCGACAAGCTGACCTACGCCGGCAGTCTCGAGAGCCTCGCCGGGGTCCTCGACCATCCGCGCCTGCGCTTCGTGCCCGGCGACATCGCCGAGCGCGCCGACGTGCGCCGCCTGTTCGCCGAGGAGCGCCCGGCCGCGGTGGTCAATTTCGCGGCCGAGAGCCACGTGGACCGCTCGATCGACGAGCCCGGCGTGTTCGTCCGCACCAACATCGTGGGCGCCTTCGAGCTGCTGGAGGCCGCCCGGGGATACGTGAAGGAAGGCGCCTCCGGCTTTCGTTTCCTGCACGTCTCGACCGACGAGGTCTACGGCAGCCTGGGGCCGACCGGGGCGTTCACCGAGACCACGCCCTACGCCCCGAACTCCCCCTATGCCGCCTCCAAGGCCGGCGCCGACCACCTGGTGCGGGCGTACCACGAGACCTACGGCCTGCCGACCCTGCTCACCAACTGCTCGAACAATTATGGCCCCTACCAGTTCCCCGAGAAGCTCATCCCGCTGATGGTGCTGAACGCCCTCGAAGGCAAGCCGCTGCCGATCTACGGCGACGGCGGCAACGTCCGCGACTGGCTCTATGTGGAGGACCACTGCCGCGGCATCCTCACCGTCCTGCGGCAGGGGCGGCCGGGCGAAAAGTACAACCTGGGCGGGCGCAGCGAGCGCACCAACCTGCAGATCGTGGACACCCTCTGCGACCTCCTGGAGACCGTGCGCCCGGCGGCCGCCAACCCCGCCCTGGCGAGCCGCGGGATCGTCTCCTACCGGGACTTGAAGACCTTCGTCGCGGACCGCCCCGGCCACGACCGGCGCTACGCGATCGACGACGCCAAGATCCGCGCCGAGCTCGGCTGGGAGCCGCGCCACGACTTCTCCTCGGGTCTCGCCGCCACCGTGCGCTGGTACGCCGAGAACCGCGCCTGGTGCGAGGCCGTCCAGGCCGGCAAATACGGCCGCGAGCGCCTCGGCCTCGACGCCGCCGAGGGCTCTCCCCAAGAGGCAAACACGCGATGAAGTTCCAGCCCCTCGCCCTGCCCGAGGTCATTCTGGTCGAGCCCGACGTCCACGGCGACGAGCGCGGCTTCTTCCTGGAGACCTATCACCAGAAGAAATACACTGAGGGCGGCATCGCCGAGCCCTTCGTGCAGGACAACCACTCGTATTCGGAAGGCCCCATCCTGCGCGGGCTCCACGCCCAGCTCACCAAACCGCAGGGCAAGCTGGTGCGGGCCCTGGCCGGCGAGATCTTCGACGTGGCCGTGGACATCCGCCCCGGCTCCCCCACTTTCGGGAAATGGGTCGGCGAGGTGCTGTCGGGGGACAACTTCCGGCAGCTCTACATCCCCCCCGGCTTCGCCCACGGTTTCTGCGTGCTCTCCTCGGCCGCCCATGTGCAGTACAAGTGCACCGCCCTCTACGACAAGGCGGACGAGATCGGCGTGGTCTGGAACGATCCGCAGATCGGCATCGACTGGCCCTACCCCCATCCGATCCTCAACGACAAGGACCGCCACGCCCCGCGTCTGGCAGATATCGTGCACCGGCTTCGGGCGTGATGCCCGAAATGAGCACCGAGACGACGACCGA
>DATAHG010000560.1:0-6271 GCA_036263295.1 Thermoanaerobaculia bacterium
GATGCCACCCCGCTCCGCTCTTCTCTTGCGATCCCTCGACGGTCTCCTCCAGCCAGGGCTTGCCGTCCCCGCCGGCCAGCCGGGCGCGGAACACCGCTTTGACGCCGGGGCGGTCGAACTCCGGGACCAATCCGAGACGGGACTCGAACACGGCGCGGCGGGGGAGGTCGCGCGGCAGGTCGATCTCGATCCGGCCGAGGCCGGGGAGGGCCGGCAGGCTCTCGCCCCGCAGTGACATCGAGCGGTAGGCGTCGGCGGCCGGCTCGCCGGTGATCTCCAGCAGGTCGAGCCGGCCGCGGTCCACGGTCAGGCGCAGGGCCTCGACCCGGCCGGTCCAGTAGGCCTCGCGCTCCAGGTCCACCGTGTAGACGTGCTCCTGGCCGTCCGGCACGACCGGAAAGCTCAGGGTGCGGAACTGCGGGAAGCCGCGGTCCTGGGCGAGGCGCCAGGTGAGCGTGGCGAGGGAGGCGTCCCCCCGGGCGCGCAGGCGCAGCCGGGCGGTGCGGGCGGCCGACAGCCCGGGACGGGTCTCGTACGGCTGGGAGCCCGCCACCGCGGCTCCGGCGGGCAGCATCACCGCCTCGGCGGCCCCGGCCTTGATCAGGGAGCCCAGACGGATCAGGCGCTGCGGCGGAGCGTCGCCGCAGGCCGCGCAGAGCGCCAGCACCAGGAGAAGGGAGGCGATCTTTCGCAAACGAGTCAGTCCAGGCGGCCCTGGATCCAGCACCCGCCGAGAACGCGGGTGCCGCGGTAGAAGACGGCCGCCTGGCCGGGGGTGATCCCGCGCTGCGGCTCGAGCAGCTCGACCTCGACCCGCCCCTCCTCACGAGGATGAATCCGGGCCGGCGTGCCGGGGTGGCGGGAGCGGATCTTCACGGTCGCCTCGACCGGCCCATCTGGAGCAGGCCCAATCCAGTGAAGCCGTTCGCCGACGAGGCCCGGGGCGAGCAGCTCCTCTTCCGGGCCGACCACCACGCGGTTCTCCCGCGGCTCGATGGCGAGCACGAAGAGCGGGCTGCGGGCGGCGAGCCCGAGCCCCTTGCGCTGCCCGACGGTGTAGCGGTAGTAGGGCTGCCCCTGGCCCAGCTCGGCGCCGGCCGAATCGACCAGGGCGGCGGGCGCGGCGAGCGCCACGGCGTCGCCTGCCCCGGAATAGCGGTCGGGGTTCTCCCGCACCTGCTGCTCGACGAACTCGCGGATGCCGCCGGAGACGAAGCAGACCTCCATGCTCTCGCCCTTCTCCGCCACCACCAGCCCGGCCTCGCGGGCCAGCTCGCGGACCTCGCCCTTGGTGCGGTCGCCCAACGGGAAAAGGCTGGCGGCGAGCTGCTCGGAGGTCAGCTCGAAGAGGTAGTAGCTCTGGTCCTTGTCGCGATCGACCGCGGTGTGCAGCTCCGGCCCGTCGGGCCCCTCCACGATGCGGGCGTAGTGGCCGGTCGCGACCCGCCCGGCGCCGAGGCGGCGGGCGC
Organism: Thermoanaerobaculia bacterium; assembly: GCA_036263295.1. Taxonomy (GTDB): domain Bacteria; phylum Acidobacteriota; class Thermoanaerobaculia; order Multivoradales; family UBA5704; genus DATAHG01. The sequence goes on from DATAHG010000560.1 coordinate 1,470, forward strand.
GTTCCAGGAGAAGGTCGAACTTGATCCAGGTGTTGCAGCGCACGCAGGGGCTCGGGGTGCGGCCGCCCAGATAGTCCTGCACGAAGGGATCGACCACCTTCTGGCGGAACTCCTCGTCCAGGCGCAGGGTGTAATGAGGAATGCCGGCCTGCTGTGCCACCCGGCGGGCGTCGCCGAGGTCGAGGGCGCCACAGCAGCGGCCGTGCGCCTCGGCGCCGGAGTGGTCCCACAGCAGCATGGAGAGGCCGACCACGGGGACACCCTGGCGGGCCAGGAGCCACGCCGTGACCGAGGAGTCCAGGCCGCCGCTCATCGCGACCGCGGTCAGCTCGCTCACGCCACCTCCCGGGGTCTGGAGATCGATTGGGAGAAGGGTGACACCCGGCGCAGCTCCGCCACCTCGCGCTCCAGGGCGGCGAGGAAGGCGTCCACCTCTTCGGGCCGGTTGGGCAGGCCGAAGCTCACCCGCAGGGAGGACAGCGCCTCCTCCGGCGAGAGCCCGATGGCGAGCAGGGTCTTGCTGGGCTCGACCGCGCCCGACGAGCAGGCCGAGCCGGTCGAAACCGCGAAGCCGGCGAGGTCGAGGCGGATCAGCAGCGACTCCCCCTCGACGCCCAGGAAGGCCACGTGGGAGGTGTTCGGCAGGCGGGGCGAGCCCTGGCAGTGGATCACCGCGCCGGGAATCCGCGCCAGGCCTGCCTCGAAACGGTCGCGCAGCGCCGCGAGGTGCCGGGCGCGCCCGGCGAGATCCGCCGCAGCGACCTCGGCGGCCACCCCGAGCCCGACGATCGCCGGCACGTTCTCGGTGCTCGCCCGGCGGCGGCGCTCCTGGCTGCCGCCCACCAGATGGCCGCCGATCTCCATCCCTTTACGGATGAAGAGGACCGCGGCGCCGAGGGGGCCGTGGAACTTGTGGCCGCCGAGGGTCAGGAAGTCCACCCCCAGCTCGTCCACCCGCACCCGGACCTTGCCGACCGCCTGGACCGCGTCGCACAGCACCGGCACGCCGCGTTCGCGGCAGGCCGCCGCCACCTCGGCCACGGGCTGGAGGGTGCCCAGCTCGTTGTTGGCGAGCATCAGGCAGACCAGGCGGGTATCGGGGCGCAGGGCGGCGAGCGCCGCCGCCGCCGGCACCACGCCGTCCGGCCCCGGCCCTACCCGGGTGACCGCCACGCCCTGCCGTTCGAGCCGCGCCGCCGCCTCGCGCACCGAGGGGTGCTCGATGGAGGACACGACAAGATGGCCGCCGTCCTTCATCCGATCGAAGATCACCGCATTGTTGGACTCGGTGCCGGAGGCGGTGAAGACGATCTCCAGGGGGTGCGCGCCGAGCAGCCGGGCGACCTTCTCCCGCGCCTCCTCGACGGCATTGCGGGCGGCCTGGCCGAAGCGGTGAAGCGACGAGGGGTTGCCGTGGGTCTCCCCGAGCCAGGGGAGCATGGCCTCCCTCACCCGGGGATCGAGCGGCGTCGTGGCGTTGTTGTCCAGGTATACGGGCTGCATAGAGATCGATATTGTAACCGCAGCCCCGGCGCCCGCTCTTCCGAACGCTTCGGAATGGGGCCCGGCGGAACGGTGTTGCAAGCGGGGTGGGGGAACCGGGGCGGCCCGGATGTCCACCGGGGGATTCTTATCGATGTTTGGACCCTATATGCGACAGTCTCGTCCCTTTCTGGGGACGGCCTGGAAGGCCGTCTCGTTCCTCCTTGTCCTCCTCACGCTGGCCGGCGCCTTCGCCCTGGCCTCGGCTGAAGAGAAAAAGCCCAAGCTCAAGCGCAAGCAGGTCGAGGAGGCGGTCCAGAAGCTGCCCGAGAAATACCGGACCTGGCTCGCGGACGTGCGGCCGATCATCAGCGACGATGAGCTGCAGGCTTTCCTGGAGATCAAGGAGGACTACCAGCGCGACGCCTTCATCAAGCGTTTCTGGCAGGTCCGCGATCCGCTCAAGAGCACGGCCCGCAACGAATTCTACGACCGCTACCAGGACCTGCTGGAGATGGCGCGGACGGAGTTCGGACGGATCGACGACGACCGCGCCCGCATCCTGCTGGTCAACGGCCCGCCGGCCGCACGGTTCAAATCGAAGTGTACGGCGGTCTGGCCGATGGAGGTCTGGTACTGGGACCAGAGCGGCAGCGAGCTCCTGCACCAGGAGTTCGTCGTCGTCTTCTTCCGGCGCTTTGGCGGCGGCAACTACGAGATCTGGAACCCGATGGAGGGCACGTCGGTCCTGATGGCCGACGGCGGCATCAACGACCAGCGCGCCCAGCGCAACATCCTGGAAGAGCTGGTGAACGGGTGCATCGAGGGGGACAAGCTGGCGGCCGGCATCAGTTGGGTGGCGCGCCAGGGGCAGGGCTACATGATGCTGGAGGCCCGCTTCGACAAGAAGCCGGACGGCCCCGGCAAAGAGTGGACCGCCACCTTCGACTCCTACTCGACCGAGCTGCCGCCGGGGGCCGCGCCGCTGGCGGCCCGGATGGAGCTCGAATTCCCCGGCCGGAGCCAGGGGCGCACCGTGCTCCAGGGGCTGGTGAGCGTCGAGGAGGCCGGGGCGACCGCGGGGCAGCTCGGCGACTACCGCTCCTACAACTTCATCCTGAACGGCGAGATCCTGCAGAAGGGCGAGCTGTTCGAGAACTTCCGTTACAAGTTCGATTTCCCTGCCGGGCCGGCCGGCCCGGCCGGTGAGGGGAGCTCCCAGAACGGTACGGCCAACAGCTCCGCGAATGGGGCCGTCAGTCTCCCCCTGGTCTTCCAGCGCCTCCTGCGCCCGGGCGAGTACACCCTGGTCGTCAAGGTGCAGGACCTGAACGGCAAGAAGTTCTACCGCACCGACCAGAAGCTGGTGGTGCCGGCGGTCGAGAAGGCGGCGCCCGGCCCGGTGCCGCTCGACGCCGAGAGCGCCCGCCTCCTGGAGGAGGCGAACCGCGCCATCAGCAACGGCGAGACCACGGTCCAGCTCATCCGCCCCCAGGGGGATCTGCAGACCGGCATGGAGCGCTTCGAGACCCTGACCACCGGCCAGGGCATCGCCCAGGTGACCTTCGCGCTCGACGGCAAACCGGTGCTGACCAAGAAGAAGCCGCCGTTCAGCGTCGAGCTGGACCTCGGCTCCCTGCCGCGCACCCGCAAGCTGGTCGCCACGGCCTACGACGCCGCCGGCAAGGAGCTGGACAGCGACGAGCTGCTGATCAACTCGGCCAGCCAACGTTTCCGGATCACCCTCGTCGAGCCTCAGCGGGGGACGCACTACGAGAGCAGCCTGCTCGCCCGCACCAAGATCGAGGTGCCGGACGGCGAGAACCTCGACCGGGTCGAGATCTTCCTGAACGAGAGCCGGGTCGCCACGCTCTACCAGGAGCCGTTCCAGCAGCCGATCGTGCTCAACAAGAACGAGCCGCTGTCCTACGTCCGCGCCGTGGCCTATCTCGCCGACGGCAACTCGACCGAGGACGTGACCTTCGTCAACGCCCCGGACATCGAGGAGGTGGACGTCGATCTCGTCGAGCTCTACACCTCGGTCCTCGACCGCCAGGGGCGGCCGGTCCAGAACCTGGCCCAGAAGGACTTCACGGTCCAGGAGGACGGCGTCAAGCAGGAGGTCGTGCGTTTCGAGAAGGTGACCGACCTGCCGATCCACGCCGCCGTGGTGCTCGACGTCTCGGCCTCGATGGAGGAGAAGCTGGACCAGGCCCGCCAGGCCGCCCTCCAGTTCATGGAGGACACCATCAAGCCCAAGGACCGGGCCGCGGTCATCACCTTCAACGACCGCCCCAACCTGACGGTCAAGTTCACCAAGGACGTCAACGCCCTGGCGGGCGGCCTCGCCGGCCTCAAGGCGGAGCGCGGCACCGCGCTTTACGACAGCATCGTCTTCTCCCTCTACTACTTCAACGGCATCAAGGGGCAGCGCGCCATGCTGCTGCTGTCGGACGGCAAGGACGAGAACAGCCGCTTCAGCTACGAGGACGCGGTGGAGTACGCGCGCCGCGCCGGGGTTACCATCTACACCATCGGCCTGGGAGACGAGACGGACAAGCGCAAGCTCTCCAAGGTCGCCGAGGAGACCGGCGGGCGGTTCTTCCAGCTCAAGGAGCCGTCCGAGCTGCAGGGCATCTACCGGCAGATCGAGGAGGAGCTGCGGTCGCAGTACCTCCTGGTCTACCAGTCGTCCAGCACCAAGACCGACAACGCCTTCCGGGGCGTCGAGGTGAAGGTGGCGCAGCCCGGTCTGGAGGCCCGGACGATCCGGGGCTACTACCCCTAAGGATTACGATCCAGAGGAGACAAGCAATGGCGGGCCGCTCTCCCCTTTTCGCCTCTCTCCTCCTCGCGGCCGCCCTCGCGGCGCCGGCCGCCGCCCAGAAAGCGGGGCCGGCGGCGGCGCCGGTCCCCGACAACCTGCCGGCCCGCCACCGCGAGTTCCTCGAAGAGGCGGCCCCCCTGCTCTCCGGCAAGGAGCGCGACGCCTTCCTCGGCCTCCAGCAGGAGTACCAGCGCGACGCCTTCATCCGCCGCTTCTGGGAGGTCCGCGACCCCTTCCCGCAGACCCCCGGCAACGAGCTGCAGCAGGCCTGGGCCGAGCGCGCCAAGATCGCCCGCGAGCGCTTCGGCGGCCTCGCCGACGAGCGCGCCCGCATCCTCCTGCTGAACGGCCCACCGGCCGAGGTCTTCCCCGGCCGGTGCAGCCAGGTCCTGGTCCCCCTGGAGATCTGGAGCTACCCCGGCACCGACAAGATCAAGGGCGCGTTCAACCTGGTGTTCTACTCCCCCCAGGGGAGCATCAAAGGGCCCTTCCG
>DATAHG010000561.1:0-5897 GCA_036263295.1 Thermoanaerobaculia bacterium
CAGCCGAAGAAGGCGGCGACGAAGTCGAGACCGGGGGGGTAGAGGAGGAGGACGCGGTCGCCGCGGCGGCACTGGCGCTGCAGGGCCGCGGCGATGGCGCGGGCCCGCGCGTCGAGCCCGGCATAGTCGAGATGCCCATCCTCCTCCTCGCCGTCGGCGAGGAAGGTGTAGGCCCGCCGGTCCGGCTGGGTGGCGGCCCGGAAGCGCAACGCTTCGGCCAGCGTCGTGAAAAAGGCCGGCTGACGGGGGACTGCCGCCATCCCCGCTCAGACCTCCGGCATGCGGGTCAGCTTGACGAGGACCGCGAGGATCCCGGCCGGCATGGCCCGGCTCCGTCGAGATTGCGCAAGAATCGGTGCCAAGGGTCCTCCTGTTCGGGTTCCGCCCTATGAGTGGTGTCGCGTTTCGCCGATTCGTGACAATTCATTCGCAGGAGGCCCGGGCTGGTAAGATCGTCGGCGGTACGCCCATGCCCATCCGCCCTCTGGAAATGCTGCTGCCCCTCGTGTTGTTCGTGCTGTTTACCGTGCTCAGCACGGCAGGGGCCTACCTGGTCCTGTCGCGCAACGTCAGCCGCGCCGCCGGCATCTGGGCGGCCGTCGCGACCCTGCTCTTCTTCGTGGCGATCGCCTGGGGCCTGGTCTGGATGATGCGGGGGAGCGGGTTGCTCTGACGGCGCGTTTCGCGGAGCGCGAGTTTTACCAAGAAATACGCGTAAGATTTTCTGACATGGATTACGAGCTCGAGCGCCTGGTCACCGTGGGGGTCTACAACTCCCCCTGGGAGGCCCAGCTTGCCAAGGCGCGCCTCGACGCCGAGGGCATCGACGCGGTGATCGCCGACGAGAACTTCACCCGCCTCTACGTGGCCCTCTCCAGCACTCTCGGCGGGGTCAAGGTCCAGGTGCGGGAGGAGTCCGCGGCGCGCGCCGCCGAGCTCCTCACCCGGCCGCAGCCCATCCCCGACATCCATCTCGTGACGGAAGAGGACATGGCCTCCGAAGCCATCGCCGACCCTCCGGCGCTGGTCACCGTGGCTCGCTTCGCCACCCCCTGGGAGGCCCACCTGGCGCGCACCTGCCTGGAGTCCGAGGGGATCGAGGCCTGCGTCTTCGAGGAGCGTCTCCCCCCCGTCAGCCTGCTCACCGGCGAGCCCCTGGCCCTCAACCGGCTGGAGGTCTTCGAGACCGACTCCGACCGGGCGGCCGAGATCCTCAGCCGCGAGGCGTGGGACGAGGACGAAGACCTGCCGGCGTCGGACTGACGAAAGCCTCCGGCTCCTCCTCGGCCGGCTCCCCCTGCTTCTCCTGCCGCTCCAGCACCTTCTCGATCCGCTTCGCCTGCAGCTTCTCCGACTTGACCTCCTGGCGCAGGCGGCCGAAGGCGCTCATGTAGGCGTTCGCCACCGCGACCAGCGAGAAGAAGGCGATCAGATACCCTCGCCAGTCGTCGAGCAGCAGGTGGTAGCGGGTGAGGAAGAGGAAGAAGACCGTCACGTAGTGGCTGAAGCAGTACTCGCACGTGAACAGATAGAAAAACTTGCGCTGCAGGAGGCGGGGGGCGTCCCGGGACCGCTCGACGCAGTACTCGCGGGGCTCGCGGAAGACCTCCTCATGGGTCACCGTCCAGGCCACGCAGGCGATTGGAACTGCCAGGACGAAGAGCCAGACAATTTGAAGCCAGATTTCGGTGCTGCCGGGCGCGTTCATGCCGGGCGGGGCTCTGCAAAAAGAGCGCCGCGCTGCCCAGAGCTTGCGCCAGGAGGGCAACTCCTCTCTTCGAAGACCCGGCAAGGGAGGCGGATGACTCGGAACCTTTGTTTTGCATCGCAAAACCTTTCGCGGATGAGTCGTCATCGTTCACCGGCAACTGGATCCTGATGATTTGCAGCAAAAAAGTCTTGCCCGGGTGCTCGCGAAGGCTGCTCGGCAACCGAAAAGCCCTACCCGGCAGCCGGCGAGCTCTTCCCGGTTACTCGCGCAGGATGTTTTGCAGCAAAACAAGCCTGCCGGGCATCCGGGCAGAGTTGTCCTGGTGCAAGTCAACGATGTTCTGCAGCAGAAAAACTCTGCTCGGCTCCAGGAGCGGTCGTTTTGATGCAAATGGTTGCCTCTGGGCTTCTGGACAGACCCGCCCAGCCTCCGGCAAGAGAGGGCTCTTGACTCGAAAGTAAATACCTGTAAAGTTATTTACCATGGGCAGGCGGCCAAAGATCACCCGGGACGACGTGATGAAAGCGGCGCGCGCCACCTTCGCCGAGCGCGGCTTCGAGGGAGCCACCCTGGCGGCCATCGCCGCCCGTCTCGACGTCAGCCCGGCCGCCCTGCTGCGCCACGCGGCCACCAAGGAAGAGCTGTTCCACGCCTGCATGGCCTCGGGGGAGAGCTTCCCCATCCCCGTCGCCTTCCTCGCCGAGCTGCGGGGAGACGAGGACCCCTTCGCCGTCCTGCGGCGCGTCGCCGAGACCATGGTGCCGTTCCTGGAGCAGCGGTTCGACGAGACCATCGCCCGCTGGATGCGCTCCAAGAGCCAGGACGACACGCGCGGCGGCTTCCCGCTGCCGTTCGACCCCAGCAAAGGGCCGACCCCGCCGCAGCGCGTCCTCGCCCTGCTGGAGGGTTACTTCCAGCGGGCGTGCGCGGCGGGGCGCATGCGCACCGCGGATCCCCTGGCCACCGCCCTCGTCTTCCTGGGGTCTTGCCAGTCCTACGTGGCGCTCCACCGCCTGGCGCGGGTCCTCGACCCGCCCCTGCCACTCGACCGATATCTAAATACCCTGTTTGAGATCTGGGGCCACGGCGTGCTGATCCCGGCCGCGGCTCCTGGAGAGGAAAAGCCATGAAGCGCAAGATCATCCCGATCCTGCTGGTGCTGGCCGTAGCGGGAGCGGCCGTGTGGTGGTTTCTGCTGCGCCCGAAGAAGGAGGAGGAGACCATCCTCGCCGGATCCATCGAGGCGCGGACGGTGGAAGTGGGGTCGCTCGTCGGCGGCCGGGTCGCGACCGTCCACGTGGATGAAGGGGACCGGGTCGAGGCGGGCCAGCCCCTGGTGACCTTCGAGACCGACCTCCAGGACCTCCAGATCGCCGAGCAGAGCGCCCGCATCGCCGAGGCGCGCGCCAACCTCGAACGCACCCGGATCGGCCCCCGGCGCGAGGAGGTCCAGCGCGCCCGCATCGACTACGAGAGCGCCGAGGTGGACCGCAAACGCTTCGAGCAGCTCTGGAAGCAAGGCGTGGTCGCCCGCCGCGAATACGACGGCGCCCAGGTCAAGGCCGCCCTGGCGCTGGAGACCTTGCGCGAGGCGCAACGCGGCGGCCGGCGCGAGGACATCGCCTCGGCCGAGGCCGCCCTCGCCCAGGCCGAGCGCCAGCTCTCCTACCTCGAACGCCAGCGCCAGGAGACGGTCGTCACCGCCCCGGCGAGCGGCGTGGTCGAAACCATGGACCTGCGGCCCGGCGACCTCGTCGGCGCCAATCAACCGGTCGCCAGCCTGCTCGAAGAGAACCAGCTCTGGGTGCGGGTCTACGTGCCCGAGCCGCAGCTCGGCCAGGTCCACCCCGGCCAGCCCGCCGCGGTCTTCATCGACACCTATCCCGACCGTGCCTTCCCGGGTAAGGTTGTCGAGATCAGCAACCAGGGGGAGTACACGCCGCGCAACCTCCAGACCCTCGACCAGCGCAGCGACCAGGTCTTCGGCGTCAAGGTCCGCATCGACCCGTCGCCAGATCTCAAGGCCGGCATGAGCGCGACGGTCCGCCTCGATCAGGCCGGGTCCCAGCCGCAATCAAAACTCGGGAGCCTGCGGCGATGAGCGCCGCCCCGGGAGAGAGCCCGTTCGGCATCGAGGCGGACGGGGTGTCGCGCGACTTCGGCCGCTTCCGCGCCCTCGACAAGGTCTCGCTCCAGGTGCCGCGCGGCGAGATCTTCGGCCTGCTCGGCCCCAACGGCTCGGGCAAATCGACCCTGATCCGCATCCTCTGCGGCCTGCTGGCGCCGACCGAGGGGCGGGCGGCGGTGGACGGCCTCGACGTCGCCACCCACGGCGAGGAGGTGCGGCGCCGCATCGGCTACATGCCCCAGAAGTTCTCGCTTTACGAGGACCTCTCGGTGCAGGAGAACCTCGACTTCTTCGCCTCGGTCTACGGGCTCGACGGGGCACTGCGCCGCGAGCGCCAGGAGTGGGCGGTCGGCCTGACCGGCATCGCCCCCTACCGCGACCGCCTCGCCGGCCAGCTCTCCGGCGGCTGGAAGCAGCGCCTGTCGCTCGCCGGCGCGATCATGCACCAGCCGCGTGTCCTCTTCCTCGACGAGCCCACCGCCGGCATCGACCCGGTCGCCCGCCGCGAGCTGTGGAACCTGCTCTTCGAGCTGGCCGCCGACGGGGTCACCCTGCTGGTCACCACCCACTACATGGACGAGGCCGAGCGCTGCGGCACCGTGGCCTACCTCTATCTTTCGCGCCTGCTGGTGAGCGGCAAACCCTCCGAGCTGACCACCCTCCCCGAGGTCACCCCGCCGGGGACCCGCCGGGTCGAGGCGGAGTGCGACCGCGGCGCCGCCGCCGTCATGGGCCGCGCCCGCACCCTGCCCTATGTCCAGGAGGTGACGATCTTCGGCAACGCCCTCCATCTGCTGGTGGACGGCGGGGTGGCCGACGAGCGCATCGAGCAGGACCTGGAGGCGGGCAAGTCCGACGTCCACATCCGGCCGATCGACGCCTCCCTTGAAGACGTCTTCGTCCGCATCACCCGCCTTCAGGCCGAAGCCCAGGCCGGCAAGGCGGCGGAGGCCGCGAAATGAGAGGCTTCACGGCGGTCCTGCGCAAAGAGGCGCTCCAGATGCTGCGCGACAGCGCCACCCTGCGCTTCGCCCTGATGATCCCGGTCTTCCAGCTCGTCCTCTTCGGGTTGATCGACACCAACGTCCGCAACGTGCCGACCGTGATCTACGACCAGAGCCGGACGCCGGAGAGCCGGCAGCTCGTGGACGACTTCGTCAATACCAGCTACTTCCAGGTGATCCGCTTCGTACCCTCGCGGGCCGCCCTGCGCGCCGAGATCGTCGCCGGCCACGCCGGGGTCGGGATCGAGATCCCCCCCGACTACGCCCGCCGCCGGCTGCGCGGCCAGTCGGTGGACTTCCTGGTGCTGATCGACGGCTCGGATTCGAGCATCTCGGCCCAGACCCTGGGGGCCGCGAACGGCGTCGCCCTCAACCGCTCCCTCCAGGTGGTGGCGGAGAAGGCCGGCGGCGGCTTGCCGATCGAGGCGCGGCCGACCCTCCTCTTCAACCCCGATTCGCGCAGCGCCAACCTGCTGATCCCGGGGCTGATCGCCATCCTGCTGACCTTCTCGGGCACCCTGCTGTCGGCCTACGCCATCGTGCGCGAGCGCGAGCGTGGCACCCTGGAGCAGCTCATGGTCACTCCGGCCTCGCCGCTCGCGGTGGTGCTGGGCAAGATCCTGCCCTACCTGGTGCTGTCGTTCCTCCAGCTCCTGCTCGTCCTGGTCCTGATGACCACGGTCTTCAAGGTGCCGGTCCACGGCAGCGTCCTGCTCCTCCTGGGCCTGTCGCTGGTCTACCTGTTCGCCTTGCTCGCCCTCGGCCTGCTGGTGTCGTCGCGGGCCAAGACCCAGATGGAGGCGACCCAGCTCGCCCAGATGTTCCTGCTGCCGTCGATCATGCTGTCGGGCTACATCTTCCCGATCTCGTCGCTCCCCCGGCCGCTGCAGCTCGTCTCCCAGATCCTGCCGGCCACCCACTTCATCGCCATCTCCCGGGGCATCGTGATCCGCGGCGCCTCGTTCCAGGACCTCTGGGAGCACGTCGCCGCCCTGCTGGTCATCGCCACCGTGCTGGTCGCCGGCAGCGCCCGGGCGTTCCGGAAGACGGTGTC
>DATAHG010000562.1:0-2172 GCA_036263295.1 Thermoanaerobaculia bacterium
CATCTTGCTCGGCAGGTTGATGCCGACCGTATAGAGGGCGACGCCGCTGCGGCGGGCGTATTCGAGGGCGTCATTGTACTGGTACTTGCTGCGCGAGTCCTCGCCGTCGGTGAGGAGGATGATGGCGCGCTTGCCGCGCACCCCGCCGAAGTAGTGGAGGGTGAAGATCAGGCTGTCGTAGATCGCGGTCTCGCCCTCGGCGGTCAGCCCTTCAACGCTGCCGGCCAGCACGTCCGGCTGATTGGTGAAGCGCACCGCCAGGGTGGGCTTCTGGTTGAAGGTGACCAGGGCGGCGCGGTCCTTGGGAGTGACCACGTTGTTGAAGAAGGTGAGCGCCCCCTTGATGGCGTCTTTCATCTCTTCGGCCATCGAGATCGAGGTGTCCATCATCACCCCGGCGTAGATCGGGAGATCCTGGACGCGCTCGAAGCGCAGGATCTCCTGAGGAACGCCGTCCTCGGTGACGGCGAGGTCCTGTCTGGTGAGGTCCTGGATCGGCTTCCCCTTGCGGTCCACCACGGTGGTGTAGAGCTCGACGAGCTGGACGTCCACCTCGGCGCTGTAGTCCGGGCGGTTGATCATCACCAGGTCTTCGGTCGAGTTGCCGTCGGCGAGGTAGGCCACCGCCCGGACGTAGGCCAGATCCTGCCCCTGCTGGAGCCCGGGCGGGATCAGGAGCGGCTGCACGAAGGGGGGCTGGTAGAGGGTCGCGAGCCGGGTGTCGTTGAGATACAGCTCGACCCGGTCGAGCGCCTCCCCCTCGGGGACCTCGACCACGGCCTGGGCCTGCACGCTCTGCCGGTAGGTCTTGCCGCGCTGGGGCTCGATCAGGCGGACCGAGAAGCGGTGGGGGCCGGCGTTGAGCAGCAGCTCGTCCTCGGCCAGGGTCTCGCCGCCGGGGCCGATCGCCAGGGCGCGGAGGCGATGGTTGCGCGGCTGCTCCCCGAGGTTCAGCTCGACGCTGTAGGGCGGCTTTCCCTTGGTGAGGACCGGCCGGCCGTTCAGCTCGAAGCTCACCTTGCTGATCCCCGCGCCGGTGGTCATGGCGTCGATGCGGATGCGGCCGGTGAGGAGGTCCTGTGGGGGAGGCAGGATGCGGATGCTGTTCTCGTCCGACCGGATCGCCGCGTTGGCCTCGGCCAGGGCGCTCGCCGGGACCGCCGGAGCGGCGGGTGAGCCGGAAGGCGCCGTGGGAGGTCCCGCGATCAGGGCGTCGGCCGGCGGGGCAGGGGGTGGGGTGGCGGCCACCGAGGGCACCTCCAGCTCCCGCTGCTCGCGGAAGTAGCGCTTCCCCTCGGTGTCCTCCACCTTGAGCACCAGATTGTAGGTGCCCGGCCGCAGATTGCGCTGGAAGACCAGGGGGAGGGTGTCGGCCGGCGCGCCCGGCACGGCGGGGCCGCCCGCTGCCGGTAGATTGAACCGGTAGCGGAAGTGGTCGAACAGCTCCCCCTCGCGCAGGATCTCGCCGTCCACCAGGAAGCTGTAGGCGGGGGTCTGAAGCGGGGCGCCGGTGATCCCCGTCGTGGCGGCCTTGACCTCCCCCCGCGGCACGCTCACCAGCCCCTGGACCACCGTGCGGCTGCCGAAGCGGCTGGGGAAGGAGAGGTCGAGCCGGGCCGGGAAGGTGGCACCCCCCTGCGGCACGTCGGTCGAAGAGGAGGCGAAGGCGGCGAGCCACTCCTCGTCCACCCGGGGCAGCACCCGGGGCTCGACCTGACTCCAGTCGATCGCGCCGGCGAGCCGGCCGGCGATCTCGTCCCCCTGCGTGCAGGCGTCCTGGAGAGCCTGAAGGGTGAGCCCCTGGGTTCTCCCCCGGGCTTCGAAGCCGAGCATGGGCAACAGCCCCTCGCTCGGGTACCAGAGGCGGAAGGGCCCTTTGATGCTCCCCTGGGGGGAGTAGAACACCAGGTTGAACGCGCCCTTGATCTTGTCGGTGCCGGGGTAGCTCCAGATCTCCAGGGGGACCAGGACCTGGCTGCACCGGCCGGGGAAGACCTCGGCCGGCGGACCGTTGAGCAGGAGGATGCGGGCGCGTTCGTCGGCGAGGCCGCCGAAGCGCTCGCGGGCGATCTTGGCGCGCTCGGCCCAGGCCTGCTGCAGCTCGTTGCCGGGGGTCTGCGGGAAGGGGTCGCGGACCTCCCAGAAGCGGCGGATGAAGGCGTCGCGCTGGTA
>DATAHG010000563.1:0-2258 GCA_036263295.1 Thermoanaerobaculia bacterium
GGCCCTGGAGGAGCGCCGCTTCGCCGCCATGCTCCACCGCGACGCCGAGGCGCTCGCCGCCATCCTGTCGGACGACCTCACCTACACCCATTCGAGCGGCCAGCTCGAAACCAAGGCCCAATTCCTGGAATCAATCCGCAACGGGACCATCCAGTACAACGCCATCCTGCCGGAGGCCCTCGACGTGAGGACCTACGGCGATACGGCGGTGGTGACCGGCAAGGGCACCTTCAAGGTTCGGATGCAGGGGGAGGACCGCAGTCTGCAGCTCCGCTTCACCGACGTCTACGTGCGGCGCGGCGGGACCTGGCAGATGGTAGCCTGGCAGTCCACCCGCCTGCCCGAATCCTGATCCACGGCCGGAGGTCAGTGGAAGCGGAGACCGAAGGCGATGGCGGCCTCGGTGTTGTCGGAGAGGATCACCTTCCCCTGCACGTAGGGGCGGACGGGGCCTCGCTTGGCAAAGCCGATGCCGCCGAGCAGGTTGAGGCCGATTTCGGTCTCGCTGTCGTCGTCGCAGTTGCGGCAGAACTCCGGCGCGTCGATCTGGTTGAAGATCACGGCCGGGCCGCCGCCCACCCAGATGGCGTAGTTGGACCGCGTCGGCAGGTCGTAGTGGAAGTCGGCGTTGAGGGTGTAGAGGTTGCCGTCGTCCACGAAGACGTACTCGAAGTTGGGGTTGAAGAACCAGTTGCGGTTGATGCCGGTCAGCAGCTCGACGCCGAGGAACCCGGCGTCGGCGTCGCTGTAGAGGCCACCCCGGACGCCAAAGTCGATCTCGGCCTGGGCCGGCGCGGGCGCGGCCAGCCAGCCGCAGAGGGCGAGCAGAAGAGCGCAAAGGCCTGGGGTCATCTTTCTCAACATGAGTTACTCCCTTCACAGAGAAAGAACTTGGGGAGCCCGGGATGGGCTCCGGCCTATTCACAAATTGCAATCAGTCTGCCAAGGAGCCCGCTGAAGAGAAAGACCCCGGCGGGAACCGGACTGGTTGCCGGTTCCCGCCGGGCACGTGAGGTCAGCCTTCACTGTCCCACGTAGAAGCTGTCGAGAGTGACCTGGGCGTCCGGCCCTATCAACACATCTTTAGCAAGAAATGCGCCTGTCGCCTGGGTTCGGTCCTTGAGCCAGATCGTCCCGTTCGGAGCGTAGACGTTGGCTTTCAGGACGTTGTCGGCGCTGATCTCCACCGCCCTGGGCGTCTCCGTGAGGCCGCCCGTGGTGCCATTCGCGCCGCCGATGTAGAAGATGAGACTGGAGGCGTCGAAGCTGGCGCCGGTCGCCGGGCCGATGGTGGTCAGGATCCCGGTGCTGAGCTTCTGCTGGACGCGGATCTGCGAGGCGGCGTTGAAGATCAGCTTGGCCTCGCGGTCGATCGTGACCGAGCGGAAGTGATAGGTGCCGCCGGTAAAGGTGACAACGCCCTTCCGGCCGACCACCAGGTCGAGGTAGCTGCCGGCCGCGAGAGTCCGGGTGCCATTGGTGCTGACGCTGACGTTGGTGGTCCCCGGCGTGGCGGTCTGGAAGGCCGGCAGGGGAGAGAAGATCGGCAGGGTGATCGAAGAGGTCTGGCCGCCGGTCAGGCTGCCGGTTCCGGTGAGTTGATTGTAGAAAGCGTCTCCGGCGATGGTGGAGCCGCTCGCGATGCTGATCCGGTTGCCCGCCACGTCATAACCGGCCGGCGTGGTGACGGTGCCGGCGAGACTCAGCTCCACGCTGCCGTTGAGGAACGGCCCGGTCCCGCTCTGGTTCACCATGACATCCCCGGAGAGGACGTCCGACCCGGCCTGCAGATAGACGCTGTTGGTTCCCAGCACGGCAACCCGCTCCAAGGCATGTTTTACCGTGATGGTGACGGTGGCCGTGGCGGTGCCGCCCTGGCCATCGCTCACCGTATAAGTAAAGGTGTCCGTGCCGTTGAAATTCGCGCTGGGAGTGTAAGTGATCGTATTGCCCGGATTGCCCACCGCCGTCCCGAAGCCCGGAGCGGAGACGGTCGTCACCGCGAGCGTGTTGCCCTCGACGTCCGAATCGTTCGGGAGGACCGTCACGGTGACCGCCGTGTTCTCGCGGGTCGTGGCAGCGTCCGCCACCGCAACCGGCGGATCGTTAACCGGAGAGATGGAGAGGCTGACGGTCGCCGTGTCGGTCAGTCCGGCGGCGTCACGGACGGTGTAGGTGAAGCTGTCGGCCCCGTTGGTGTTGAGATTCGGCGTATAGGTCACGGTGCCGTTGCCGTTGTTCACGACGGCGCCGCGGGT
>DATAHG010000564.1:0-3535 GCA_036263295.1 Thermoanaerobaculia bacterium
GCTGACCGGCGTGTCGCACACGGTGACGCCCGCCCTCAACGACGTGTCGTTCTATCCCGCCAATCTCGATCCGCAGTTTTCGGGTCTGGGCCTGGGGGACGGCTATCTCACCACGGTGCCGGGCACCCGCGGCATCTTCTATTACCTGCCCTCGACCGATCCGGCGGTCCTGGCGCTCGACGAGGCGACCAAGCAGACCGTCACCCTCGGCGAGCTCGGCACGGCGGTCCCGGCCCTGAGCCTCTCGAGCGCGGTCCACGTCCCGACGCTGGTGGTGGTCGGCGATTTTGACGGGGCGTTCTGCAACCCGCCCTCCTGCTCGGCCTCCGGCAGCCTGGACGCCGAGGCGGCCTTCTTCCCGGCGGACGCCTGCCTGGAGACCGCCGTGATCGCCGGGGCCGGGCACGACCTGAATCTGCACATCCAGGCTCCGCAGACCTACGACGTGGTGCTGGGGTGGATCGATCAGTGGGTGGGCAGCAATCCGCGAGTCGCGCCGCCTTCAGTTTGCCAGCCGTAGGAGGGAGACCAGGACCTTGCTGTTGCCTTGCCTGGAAGGTGATTTGCAACTCCCCCACCGCCTGATCGGCCCAGGCTGATCGAGAAGGGAGTTGATTCATGGCAAACAACGTCAAGGTCCGCGGCTGCTGCTGCGGAATCCCATTTGGATTCGGGGTGCTGATGGTGCTCACGAGCGCGGTCGCGCTCTGGAATTACGGCCTGCCGGACTGGCTGCCGTTTTAGGTCGGACCGCTCAGGCCGAGGTTTCGGCGGTCCGGCTCGCGCCGGACAGGCGGGGGAGGATGGACGGGCTCCAGCGCACGACCTTGTTGCCGCCCAGGGCCTTGGCGTCGTAGAGCGCCTTGTCGGCCTGGGAGAGCAACTCCCGGCGGCTGCCGGCCAACAGGGTCGAGCTGACGCCGATCGAGATCGACGAATCTTCGCCGATCTCCTCGACGGCCGCACGGACCCGCTCCCCGACCAACAGGGCGACCTCGTCCGCCACTCCGGGCAGGAGCAGCAGGAACTCGTCGCCGCCCCAGCGTCCGGCGACGTCGTAGCCGCGCAGGACCGCGGTGATCCGTCGCGCGACCTCCTGCAGGAAGCGGTCCCCCGCCTCATGCCCCTGGGCGTCGTTGATCTCCTTGAAGCGGTCCAGGTCGAGCGCCAGGACGGACAGCGGCGCCGACTCGCGCTCGGCCCGGGCGATCTCGCGGTCGAGGGCCTCTTCGAGGGCGAGCCGGTTCGGGAGATCGGTGACCAGATCCTGGAACGCGCGCCGGCCCAGCTCCGCGAGGATCTCCTGCTCTCCCTGGACATCGCGGGTGATGGCGACGATGTAATCCCCGTCGGGGCTCGACCGGGACCGGGTCTCGACCCAGCAGAAGCTTCCATTCACGCACTTCAGCCGATACCGCACGGCGCCGAGCTCTCCTCGCACGTGGCGGGCATGATCCTCGGCGATCCGGGTGATGTCCTCGGGATCGAACAGCTCATAGGCGGACCGTCCGACGAGATCCTCGGGGCGCCAGCCGAACAGGGTCTGACAATTCGAGGAGACCCAGACGTAGTCTCCATTGGCCGCATGCACGGAGATCATGTCCGCCGAGAACTCGTCGATCAGTTGGAAGAAGGTCTCGCTGACCCCCTCGGGAAGAACCGGGCGCGGGACATCCCCCGGGTCTCGAAAGAGGCCCAGTCTGTCTTCGATCTCGCGGATCTCCCGCTTGAGGAGCCCGAGACGAAGCGTGAGCTCGTTGCGTGATCGCAGATCCATGACCTGACCGGGAGCGCGAGTGGCACGCTCGACATTCACTAGGAGATTGACTTATATAAAAGTAACCGATTTCAGGCCTGGAAACCACTACCCTTTTTTACGCCTTTCCGGCGAGTGGCAGTAGCGCTGGACCGGCACCAGCAGCCAGCGGCCGGGCGGGCTTAGATGGAGGGAGCGGTCCATCTGCCAGTCAGCCGTGGCGCGGGGGTCTTCGAGAGGGGGCACGCCGTCGCAGAAGCCGGGCACGAACCGGCTCGCCTTCAGGCACTCCTCGAAGCGCAGCCGGTTGGCCAGAAGATCGTCGAAGGCTCGGGCGGGGAGCCGGTGCGACCTCTCCAGGGCCGCCTCGAAGCACTGGTCCTCGTCAAAGGAAATCCCTTCGGCCCGCCCCAGCCTCTCGGCCCGCCGGGTCGTTTCCAGCAAGAGCCGCTCGTTACGCCGCAGCACGAGCCAGGACCAGAGGATCAGGCAGGCCAGGACGGCGACGGCGGCAAGGACCAGGAGAAGGGTACGGGCTTTAGACATCCTCAGGGGGCACGAGCGGCTCCAAGGCGAGAAGCAATGGCGGAAGATCGTCGGCCACGGTCTCCCAGACCCGCTCCACGTCGATCCGGAAGTACTCGTGAACCAGACGGTTTCTCATTCCGATGATCTGGCTCCAGGGGATCTCGGTGTGGGCTTGGCGGAAGTCATCCGAGATCTTGCGGGCGGCCTCCCCAAGAATCTGCAGGTTCCGGACGATGGCATCCTGGAGGATCTCGTCCTGCCGGAAGCGCTCAGCCCCAATTCCTGACGCGTACCGCAGCACCTTGCGGGCCGCGATCACCATATCGAGCAGGTGAGCGTCATCCCGCCACATACAGGCTCACCGGGCTTTCGAGGATCTTCCTGCGCCGTATGTAGTTTTCGCTCCGCTCGATCGCCCTCCTGTCTACGAGGTCGATCTCGCGATGGAAGAGGGCGGCCAGCTCTTCTTCCATACGGGACAGGTCGAACAGACTCCAGGCTGCTTCGGGCGCGAAGGTCACCAGGACATCGATGTCGCTGGCCGGGCCGAAATCGTCGCGCAGGACCGAGCCAAACAGGGCTAGATCCTGCACCTTCCAGCGCCGGCACAGCTCGGCGAGGTCCTGGGTCGGCACTTCGATCGGCAGGTGGAGGCTCGTCGAGGACATGGCGTGCCTTTACAGTAGCTCACTCCCACTCGATCGTGGCCGGGGGCTTGCTGGTCACGTCGTAGACGACCCGGTTCACGCCCTTGACCTCGTTGACGATGCGGTTGGCGACCCGGCCCAGCAACTCATAGGGGAGTGGGCTCCAGTCGGCGGTCATGAAGTCCTGGGTCTCGACGGCACGCAGAGCGATGACGCTCTCGTAGGTCCGGTAGTCCCCCATCACCCCCACGCTCTTGACCGGCAGCAGCACCGCGAAGGCCTGGCTGGTCTTGCCATACCAGCCGCTTTCGCGCAGCTCGTGGAGGAAGATGGCGTCGGCCTCCTGGAGGAGGGCGATGCGCTCCGGGGTGACCTCGCCGAGGATCCGCACCGAGAGGCCCGGGCCCGGGAAGGGGTGGCGGCTGATCAGCTCTTCCGGGATGCCCAGCTCGCGGCCGAGTTGGCGGACCTCGTCCTTGAACAGGAAGCGCAGGGGCTCGACCAGCTCGAAGCCCAGCTCCGCCGGCAGTCCGCCCACGTTGTGGTGGGTCTTGATCACCGCCGAGGGGCCTTTGACCGAGACGGACTCGATGACGTCCGGGTA
>DATAHG010000565.1:0-1663 GCA_036263295.1 Thermoanaerobaculia bacterium
CGACGGAGGCGTGCTGGATCCTCCTGAGGACCCAGCGGACCGGGCCACGGTGCTGCGACGAGGCCGCCACGTCGTAGATCCCCGAAAAAACGAAGCCGAGGAAAACCACGACGAGCAGCGCGAAAACGGCCAGCAACCTCCAGACGGTTTTCATCAGCCCCCTCCAGCCGGTAAAGTCGCCCTATGAGCCCGGATCACCAAGACCCCCGATCATGCCACGTCCGTCCCTGTCCGGGCCAGATGGAGGGCCGCGCTTGAGCGCCCCGGCTCCGGACCCGTCTCCGCTCGCCCTGGTGCTCTCGGGAGGCGGCGCCCGCGGCGCCTACCAGGCCGGAGCCTTGAGGGCGATCGCCCGCGCCTTCCCCGATCTCCGCTTCCCCCTGCTGATCGGCACCTCGGCCGGGGCCATCAACGCCGCCTTCCTCGCCTCCCACCCCGGCACGCCGGTCGAGGCGGCCGGGGCCCTGGCGGAGGTCTGGGCCAACCTCGAGGCCGAGGACGTCTTCCTCGCCGACACCGGGTCGCTCACCCGCAATTTCGTGCGCTGGACTCGCCGGCTGGCGTCCGGCGGCATGCCCGGTCCCCCGGAGGTGCGCGGGCTGGTCGATACCCGGCCGCTCTACCACACCCTCCAGCGGGTGACGGCGACGGTGGACGGCGAGTTGATCGGCATCCAGCACAACCTCGACCGCGGCCATCTGCGGGCGATCGCCTTGACCGGCCTCAACTATTCGAACAGTCAGACCGCGGTCTGGGTCCAGGGCGCCGACCTCGACCCCTGGGACGATCCGCGCCACATGACCTTCCGCACCCGGATCACCGCGGATCACGTGATGGCTTCGGCCTCGCTCCCCCTCTTCTTCCCGGCCGTCCGCCTGGGGGACTCCTGGTATGGGGACGGCGGCGTCCGTCTCGCGACCCCGCTGGCGCCAGCCTTGCGCCTGGGGGCCCAGCGGATCCTCGCCATCTCGCCGCGTTATCGGCCGAGCCCCGGGGAGGCCCAAGTCCACAAGATCGCGGGCTATCCGCCGCCGGCCCAGATCATCGGGGAGCTCCTGAACGCCATTTTCCTCGACGTGCTGGACCAAGACATCGAGCGCCTGGTGGACATGAACCGGCTGGCGATCAAGCTCCCCCCCGAGGAGCGCGAGGGCTTCCGGCCGGTGAGCATCCGCTGCATCCGCCCCTCGGTGGACCTCGGCGAGCTGGCCACCCACTACGAGCCGCGCCTTCCTAAAGCCTTCCGCTACCTCACCCGCAGCCTCGGAACCCGCGAGTCCGAGAGCTCGGACCTGCTGAGCTTCCTGATGTTCCAGCCGGACTTCCTGCAGCGCCTGATCGAGATCGGCGAGGCGGACGCCGAGGCCCGGATCGAGGATGTCCGCGAGTTGATCGAGGCCCCGGATACGCCGGTGGAGGATGACATCTCCTTCCACCAGGATGCGCGGGCGGGGCGGGATTGATCGGTTTTAATCCAACGAGCCCCGGCCGGGGTTGAAACCCCGGCCTACCGGGATTTCGCCCCTCCGGGGCGAGGGATGGTTTCCTGGCCTGACTCAAACGCCAACGGTCGGATCGCCCTCCGGCAGGCTTCGACGTCCAGCCCTTCCGCCTCGCCCCGGGCCACGAAATCAGCGTTGAGCCGGTCGAGGCATTCGATCCC
>DATAHG010000566.1:0-4210 GCA_036263295.1 Thermoanaerobaculia bacterium
GCCTTCCGGCCGCGGCGGGTCGAGCGGGCCTCCCTCGCTGAGGATCAGGCTGCGCTCCAGGAGGTTGCGGAGCTGTCGGAGGTTGCCCGGCCAGGGATAGTCCAGCATCCAGGCGCGGGCCTCCGGAGTCAGCTCCAGGGCAGGCCGGCCGAAGCGGTCACCGAGGTCGGCCAGGAGGTGGCCGAGAATGGCGGGCAGGTCGGCGCGGCGCTCGGCCAGGGGAGGCAGCCGGAAGGCCACCACCTCCAGCCGGTAGAAGAGATCCGGCCGGAACGCTCCGCGCTCGACCCGCCGCGGCAGATCCTCGGGACCCAGCGCCACGAAGCGGACGTCGGCCTCGACCTCCGCGCCGCCGAGTGGGGAGTAGCGGCGCTCCGCCACCAGGCGCAGCAACTTGGGCTGGGACGAGAGCGGCAGCTCCTCGACGTGGTCGAGCACCAGGGTGCCCCCCTCCGCCCGGGCGACCCGGCCGTCGCTCCCCTTCTCGGCGCCGGTGAAGGCGCCCGCCCGGTAGCCGAACAGCTCGCTCTCGAAGAGGGTCGTGGGGACGGCGCCGGGATCGATCTCGACCAGGGGACCGGCGGCGCGGGGGCTGGCGAGGTGGAGGGCGCGAGCCAGGATGGAGCGCCCGGTGCCGGGAGCTCCGAGGATCAGGACGGGAGCGTCGGTGGCCGCGGCCCGCTCAGCCCCCTTGAGACAGGGGGCGAGAGCAGGAAAATCCGCGAGCAGCCGGGC
Organism: Thermoanaerobaculia bacterium; assembly: GCA_036263295.1. Classification (GTDB taxonomy): domain Bacteria; phylum Acidobacteriota; class Thermoanaerobaculia; order Multivoradales; family UBA5704; genus DATAHG01. The sequence goes on from DATAHG010000566.1 coordinate 736, forward strand.
CAGCGTGAGCGGAGTCGCCGGCGCGGCCGCGGGGCCCGGAGGGTCCGTCACGAACGGAATTCGGCGGTACGGTCGGGAGCGTCACCCCACAGGCGCTCCAGGGCGTAGAACCGCCGGATCTCCTCCTGGAAGATGTGGACCACGAGGTCACCGTAGTCGAGGAGCACCCACTGGCCGCGGTTGTAGCCCTCGACGTGCAGGGGGCGGACGCCCTCGGCGCGCAGGCGCTCCTCGACCGCGTCGGCGATCGCCTGGACCTGCCGCTCGCTCGTGCCGCTGCACAGCACGAAGTAGTCGGTGAAATCGCTGATCTCCCGCAGATGCAGGACCTTGAGATCGACGGCCTTGCGGTCTTCCGCCGCCTTCACGGCCTCGCGCACTCGGGCGGAGGTTTCGAGCAGGATCTTCTTGGGTTCTTTGGGTTCGGGATTCATCGGTACAGACCGTATTTTTGCACGAAACGTACCACCGGATCCGGCGTGGAACCGGGGGGCACGGGCTCTCCCCGCCCGAGCAGCTCGCGCAGCCGGGTCGACGAAATGTCGACCGGCCGCTGATTGACGAAGGTCACCCGGTCATTCCGGACGAGGGCCATGAGATCGTCCGGCAGAGCCAGGCGGTCGAGGTCCCAGCCGGGGCGCGCCAGCACCACCAGGCGGGCGAGCGCGGCGATGTCCTGCCAGCGCACCCAGAGATGAAAATCGGCGAACGAATCGCCGCCGATCAGCAGATGGAGGTCGGCCTCCGGCTGCTCGCGCCGGAAATGCTCCAGCGTCTCCACGGTATAGGCCGGCCGGTCCAGCGTCAGCTCATGAGTCGAGGCGTAGAGCCCCTCCTCCTGCAGCAGGGCCATCTCGACCATGGCGTAGCGGGCGTGGGCCGGCGCCATCGTCCGCCGCCGCTTGTGAGGCGGCTGGGCGGTCGGCAGATAGACCACCCGGTCGAGCCCCAAAGCCTGGCGAGCCTCGCGGATCGGCAGGATGTGGCCGTAGTGGATGGGGTCGAAGCTGCCTCCGAAGAGACCCAGCTTCCCCGCCATCACGCCTCTTTCGCCTCCAGGCGACGGGACAGCTCGGCAACGAGTTGCTTGACGCCCTGCTGGGTGGCCGAGCTGATCTCGAGATAGGGCAGGCCGCGCTCGGCGGCGGACGCCTTCAGCTCTTCCCGGCGCTCGGGCAGGATCGCGTCGATCTTGCTCCCCACCACCAGCCGCTCCCGTTCGAGGAGCTCGGGATTGAAGGCTTCCAGCTCCGCTTCGACCGTCGCGAGGTCTGCGGCCGCGCTCCCTTCCGGGTTCGAGAGGTCGACCAGGTGCACCAGCACCCGGCAGCGCTCGACGTGGCGCAGGAACTGGATCCCCAGCCCCGCCCCCTGCGCCGCCCCGGCGATCAACCCCGGCAGGTCGGCGATGACAAACGGCTCCGACAGCGGCCCTTCGGCGACTACGCCGAGCTGCGGCACCAGGGTCGTGAATGGGTAGTCAGCGATTTTCGGCCGGGCCGCCGAAACGACGCTGATCAGCGTCGATTTGCCCGCGTTGGGCAGGCCAACGACGCCGACATCGGCGAGGAGCTTGAGCTCCAGGCGGAGGCGGCGCTCCTCGCCGGCCCGCCCCGGCTCGCTGTTGCGCGGCGCCTGGTTGGTGGCCGTCGAGAAACGGGCGTTGCCCTTGCCGCCGCGGCCGCCGGCCGCGACCAGCAGGCGCTCGCCGTCCTGGAGCACCTCCCCCACCCGCTCGCCGGTCTCCAGGTCGTACACCTCGGTGCCGAGGGGGACCGGGACCTCCAGGTCGTTGCCACTGCGGCCGGTGCAGTTCGAGCCCTCGCCGTGCCGCCCGCGCTCCGCGTCATAGATCGAGGCGAACTGCAGGTGATAGAGGGTGTTGCGGCCGATGTTGCCGACCAGCCAGACCGAGCCGCCGTGACCGCCATCGCCGCCGGAGGGCCCGCCCATCGGGACGAACTTCTCCCGCCGGAAGGCGACACAACCGTTACCTCCGCGCCCGCCCCGGACGTGGATTTTGGCTTCGTCGATGAAGATCAAGGCTGGGAGGAAAAACGGTCGGAAGCCGGACTCCGCGGTCCGGCTCCCTGGGTTTTACTGCGCGCTTTCAGCCACTGCGACGGCTTCCGTGGACTCGGCGGGCTGGACATGCACGAACTTGCCCTGCCGGCCCTTGTCCTGGAAGCGCACCACGCCGTCGATCTTGGCGAAAAGCGTGTCGTCCTTGCCGCGGCCCACGTTGAGGCCGGGGAAGAAGCGGGTGCCGCGCTGCCGCACGATGATGGAGCCGCCCGTGACGGTCTGGCCGCCGTAGACCTTCACCCCCAGGTACTGCGGGTTGGAGTCGCGGCCGTTGCGGGTCGAGCCCTGTCCCTTTTTATGTGCCATTTGTCTTTACCTCGCTGTCTTAGCGGGAGGACGGCAGCGTGATCTCGTCGATGCGGATCCGGTGCAGGTCCTGCCGATGTCCCTTGGTCCGCCGGTACTGCTTGCGCTTCTTCATCTTGAAGACCCGGATCTTGGGGCCGCGCACGGCACCCACCAGGGAGGCGGTCACCAGGGCGCCTTCCACCAACGGCTTGCCGAACTCGACGCCACCGTCGCCGGAGACCATCAGCACACGGTCAAACCGGACCGAGCCCTCGCCCGTCTCGGACAGAAGCTCCACGTCGATCACGTCGCCCGGCGCGACGCGGTACTGCTTGCCACCACTTTGAATCACTGCGTACATAGAAATCTCCAGAGTCGTCCAGGAAGACGCGTGGACGGCGGAAAGTAGCACAGCCCTGCCCCGGGGTCAACCCGCCGGCATCCATTCTGCATTCCCACAGGGGCAGACTCGGACGGCAAGCCCGTCCACCGACGTGAGAGACTCGCTCATGCTACTACGCCTTTTCTTCCTGGCCACCATCCTCTACCTGAAGGTGTGCGGCGCGCGCCGCCACCGCCTCCAGGTCGGGCCGGTGTCCCTGGTCTATTACAAGCTCGGCCGCCCCGGCCGCGAGCCCTGGCTCCTCCTCCACGGACTCGGCTCGGTCGCCGCGAGCTGGGACGTGGTCCTGCGCGGCATGCGCCGCAACGCTCTGCTGATCGTCCCCGAGCTCTCCTCCCTCGGCGGCAGCGACATCCCCGGCCGCGGCCTCGACATCCGCGCCTCGACCGAGGTGCTGGCCCAACTGATCGAGAAGGAGACCGGCGGCCGGCCGGTTAGCGTGGCCGGCATCAGCCTCGGCGGCTGGATGGCCGTCCGCCTTGCCCTGGCGCGCCCCGACCTCGTCTCCCGCCTCGCCCTCATCAACGCCGGCGGCTACCGCGACCAGGACTGGGACGCCATCCAGTCCCTCGTCACGGTAGACGATCTCGCCGGCGTCGATCGCCTCTACACGGCCATGTTCTCCGAGACTCCCTGGATCTGGCGGATGTCGCGCGAGGGGTTCCTCGCGGCCTACACCTCGAAGGCGGTCAAGAACGT
>DATAHG010000567.1:0-1806 GCA_036263295.1 Thermoanaerobaculia bacterium
ATCGCCATGCGAGCGAGGGACCGCGCCGGCATCTTGCTGGTCTCCGGCCTGCTCTCGATCACCTGCTTCCACGTCCTTTACAACAGCGCCATGGTCGTGGGGTTCCTGCCCATCACGGGGATCCCCTTGCCGTTTCTTTCGTACGGCGGGTCGTTCACCATGGTCAACTTCATTTCCGCCGGGATCATGTTGGGAGTCGACCTGCGGCGCTACGTGAACCGGTGACGACATGACCTTGAAAATGCTCGTGGAAAGCGATCCGCACCAGACTCGGATCGCGGTGCTGGAAGACGACCGTCTGACCGAGATCTTCGTCGAGCGCCACCGCCATCGCGGCCTGGTGGGCAATGTCTACAAGGGGCGGGTGACCCGCGTGCTGCCCGGCATGCAGGCCGCCTTCGTGGACGTCGGGCTGGAGCGCGACGCCTTCCTCTATGTCAGCGATGTGGCCTCGGACGTCGAGTCGATGGACGAGCTGGAGATCGAGGAGCCGCATACGGAGGACCATCCGCCGTCCCACCACGGCGTGCCGTCGATCGACGAGCTGCTCAAGCCGGGCCAGGAAATCATCGTCCAGGTCGTGAAAGACCCCCTGCCGAACAAGGGCGCGCGGATCAGCACCCACGTCACGCTGCCCGGACGCTACCTGGTCCTCCTGCCGACCGTGCGCCACTTCGGCGTCTCACGCCGCATCGAGGACGAGGCGGAGCGCGAGCGCCTGCTGGCGATCCTCCATCAGCTCCCGGTCGCGAGCGGCGGCCTGATCGTCCGCACCGTCGGCGAAGACCGGGGCGGGGAGGAGTTCGAGAGCGACCTGACCTATCTCACCCGCCTCTGGGAGAAAATCCGCCAGCGCGCCTCGAAGGTTTCGGCTCCGACCCTCCTGCATCAGGACCTCGACCTCGCCCTCCGGGTGGTCCGCGACCTCCTGCGCCAGGATTTCTCGGTCCTCTGGGTGGACGGCGAGGAGACCTACGAGCGCATCGTCGAGTTCCTCGACCAGGTGCAGCCCAGCCTGGTCGCCAAAGTGAAGCTGTTCCGCCAGGAATCTACCCTGTTCGAGCAGTTCGGCATCGAGGAGCAGATCGAGGGGGCGCTCAAGAGCAAGGTCTGGCTCAAGTCGGGCGGCTATATCGTGATCAATCCGACTGAGGCGCTGGTCGCGATTGACGTCAACACTGGGCGCTTCGTGGGGCAGAGCAATCTGGAGGACACGGTGCTCCAGACCAACCTGGAGGCGGTGGCGGAGATCGTCCGCCAGATCCGGCTGCGCGACCTCGGCGGCATCATTGTGATCGATCTGATCGACATGGTGGAGCAGGCCCACCGCGAGCAGGTCTTCGCGAGCCTGGAAAGCGAGATCAAGAAGGACCGGGCCAAGACCAAGGTGCTCAACATCTCCGAGTTCGGCCTGGTCGAGATTACACGCAAGCGCAGCCGGGCGAACCTGGAGCGCCTGCTCACTCAGTCCTGCCCCTACTGCTCCGGCCGCGGCCGCATCAAGTCCAACACCACCATCTGCCTGAACCTGCGCAAGGAGCTACTGCGCATGCGTGGACGGATTAGCGGCTCGGAGCTGCTGCTGCGCCTCCATCCGGAGATCGCCCGGTCGCTTCAGCAGGAGGAGCGCGCGATCCTCGACGAGCTGGAGCGCTCCCTCGGGGTCCACTTGCTGCTGCAGAGCGATCCCGAGCTCCACCACGAGCGTTTTGACGTCGTGGAGGTCTGATCCCCTTGGAAACCGAGCCGTTCGCGCTGCCGGGCTGGACCGGCGAGCTGGCGGCGGGGTTCCGGCCGGCGGATCCG
>DATAHG010000568.1:0-4789 GCA_036263295.1 Thermoanaerobaculia bacterium
TCGGCCGCCTGGATCATGGCCTCGACGAGATGGCCGGTGCTCGGATAACCTGCCGCGATCGACGCCCCGGCTCCGACCCAGAGAATCGGGCGCTCGGCCAGGATTCTGGCAAGGCCGCTCGCCGTATCCTCGATCGGCTTGGGAGGTGGGTCGGGGGCGCTCATGTTGTAGGGATTATTGAGGGATTATAGCGTTCCCTCCTTCCCCGACGCCGCAGAAGCGGGGAACGCCACGGTCCCTCTTTACCTGACGCCACAGAAGCAGGGAACGTCACGATCCCTTCTTACCTGACGCCGCAGAAGGAGGGAACGCCGCAGTCCCTTCTTACCTGACGCCGCAGAAGGAGGGAACGCCACGGTCCCTCCTTACCCGATGCCGCAGAAGCAGGGAACGTCGCCGTCCCTCCTTACTCGACGCCACAGAAGCAGGGACTGTCGCCGTCCCTCCTTACCCGACGCCACAGAAGCAGGGATCATCGCCGTCCCTCCTTACCCGGCGCCACAGAAGCAGGGATCATCGCCGTCCCTCCTTACCCGACGCCACAGAAGAAGGGACCGTCGCCGTCCCTCCTTACCCGACGCTACAGAAGCAGGGAACATCACGGTCCCTCCTTATCTGGCGCCGCAGAAGCCGACTCTCTCGCCCGGTGAGCTTCTTTAGCGCCAGATCAGCTCGCTTCCTCACAAAGTCTGGAGACCCGGTGAAAAACAAGGCGGCTCCGGCTCGTACAATGAGCTGAACACAGGAGGACTGGCAAATGAGCATCCGCTTAGCTGACCGCTGCATCACCTTCGCCACCCTGGCGCTCTCTCTGGCCCTGATTTCCCCTCCCGCCCGGGCCGACCATATCACCGGCTCGTTCGGAGCCGCCCTCAGTCCAGTCGATGTCGAGGTCAGCCACGACAACGCCTACGTCTACGTCAGCCTCGCCGGGGGCTTCGCGGACCCGGTGACCGGGATGGGGAACCGGGTGCTCAAGATCGATGCGAGCAGCCTGACGCAGGTCGCCGCGGCCCAGACCACGATCGGGCTGGGCCTGATGGCCATCCGGCCGTATGTCCCCACCGCGGTCCCGCCGGTGCCGCAGGACCGTCTCTATGTCGTGAGCGCTCCCGACTACGCGATCAAGGTGTTCTCTCTCACCCCGTCTCTCGCCCATGTGGCCACGATTCCGCTCGGCTGCACGCCCGAGGACGTGAGCTTCGACCCGAACGGCAACCGGGCCTATGTCTCGTGCCAGTCTCCTGCCACTCTCAAAGTCATCAACGTCACGGGGGGCACGAACGGTTGGGGGAGTCTCCTCCAGACCATCAATCTGGATGGCACACCGCATGGCCTGACTGTGACGAACCAGACCGGCGTCGGCGTCCGGGTTTATGTGGCGATCGAGAAAGGGTTTCCGTTCGACCCCAAGGTCGCCGTCGTCGATCCGGTGACCGCGCTGGTCTCTTACTTCTCCATCCCTCCCCCGCCGGTCACCTCCGGCCCTGCTCAGACCGCTTCTCAGCCGGTCGGCGTCGGGGCCTCGCTGGACGGATCCAAGATCTATGTGACGCTCGTCTCCAGCCAGACTTTCATTTTCCAGGCGAGCAATCCGACCGGGCCGTTCACGCAGGTGTTCAGCTACGGCAACTCCCCGGTGCGCCTCGCGACGGTCAACACGCCCTCCGGCGAACGCGTCTACATCACGGACGCGGTCGCCACCAGCACCGGCCAGTGGTCCGTCACCCGGATCAACGGGGCGACCGGCACCCGTCTGGGGCCGTTGTATGGCTTCCACAAGAAACCCGCGGGGATCGCGGGCAGCCCGAACGGTCTGCGGGTCTATGTGGCTTCGAGCGGCTGGAATGTGGTGGACGTGATCGACACGACTCTGCCGGATTAGAAAGATCGAAATGCCGCGGCGGCGCGGGTCGCCTGGCGAGTCCTCACTGGGAGCGCCGGCTTTCAGCCGGCAATTGATTTCATGTGCCGGCAAGGTGCCGGCGCTCCCAGGCGCGTTGGTGGCCGGCTCGCGGCCAGAGGCAGTAGAGGTCCGCCGCACGTCGATCCCCCGGGTGATATGATGCTTGAAAGCTTCCGTAAGGACATCTGTGAGCCCGAAGCACTGGTTTTTCATCAGTTATGCGCGTGTGGACGCGGACGAGTACTTGAAGAAGTTCGTCAAGGAGCTGGTGAAGTGCGTCCGCCTGCAGGTGGGGGGCTCGGCCGAGGAGGTCGGCTTCTTCGATACCGAGGACATCGCGCTCGGCCAGGAGTGGCCGGCGGCCCTGTCGGCGGCTCTGCAGGGGGCGCGGGTGATGCTGCCGATCTACACTCCCTCGTACTTCCTCAGCGAAAATTGCGGCCGGGAGTGGCAGATCTTCGAGGACCGGCGGTGCGCCGCTGTTGCCGGACAATCGGCCGGACAACCGGCGGGCCAGTCCGGGGCGCTACGGCCGCCGGTCATTCTGCCGGTCCTCTGGGTCGCCCAGGACCGCCTCCCTTCTCCGCTGCCGGCGGTGGCGACCGAGATCCAGTACACCCATGAGCAGCTCGGCGCGGAGTACGCCGGCGAGGGCATGTGGCAGCTCATGCGGCTCAGCAAGTTCCGCGACGCCCGCCGCGAGGTGATCGACCGGCTGGCCGCGACCATTATCTCGGTCGCCAAGGAGCACCCCCTTCCCGAGTTGCCGAGCCCGCCCGCGCTCCGCTCGGTGACCAGCGCTTTCCTGGGGCGGCCCGCGAGCCCGCCGGCCGGCGGCTCCGCCACCCCGGCCGCGGCTTCCGCGCCAACCACCACAGGGGCCGCCGGTCCGCGCTATGTCCAGTTCATCTTCGTGGCCGGGCGCCGCAGCGAGCTCCAGGGGGTGCGCAGCCGGCTCGACGGCTACGGCAATGAAGGAGGGATCGACTGGCAGCCCTATCTGCCCGACTACTCCGAGGAGGTCTACGTCTTCGCCCAGTCGGTGGCGGCGACCGAAAAGCTGCGCTATGAGAGCGTGCCGCTCGGCCCCGACCTGATCCAGCGCCTGGAGGCCGCCGAGCGCGACGACAAGATCGTCGTCCTGCTGGTCGATACCTGGACGTTGCGGCTGGAGCAGTATCACCGGTTCATGCGGGAGTACGACCGGCGCAGCTTTTTGAACTGTGTCGTGGCGGTCCCCTGGAACCCGCGGGACGAGGAGACGGTCGGCTCCCGCGACCTGCTGGAGAAGGCCCTGCAGATCACCTTCAGCAACCGCCTCGCGACGTCCGACCCCGAGTCCTTCCAGTCCGGGATCGCCTCGCCCGACGAGCTGCGCCAGAAGCTGAGCGCCGCCCTGAACGCGGCGCGCATGCGGCTGCTCAACGTCGCCAAGGTCCGCAAGCTCGCCGAGAGCCAGCGGGTGATCGCCCGCCCCCTCCTTTAGGAGAGCCCACGACCATGGAGACCGCGCGCCCGCCGGGCCGGATCGTCACCTTCTACTCCTATAAGGGGGGGACCGGCCGCTCCATGGCCCTGGCGAACGTCGCCTGGGTGCTCGCCAGCCAGGGCAAGCGGGTGCTGGTGGTGGACTGGGACCTCGAAGCGCCCGGCCTTCACCGCTATTTCCAACCTTTTCTGGTGGACCGCGACCTCACCGCCTCCGACGGCGTGATTGACTTCGTGATCGATTACGCCTTGGAGACCGTGAGCCAGGCGCCGGGCGGCGGCGAGGTCCCGCCGGACTGGTACCGCCGCCACGCCGACATCGTGCGCTACGCCGCCTCGCTCGAATGGGAGGACTGGGAGTTCCCGCGCGGCGGCACGATCGACTTCGTCGGCGCCGGCCGCCAGGGCCCCTCTTACTCTCACCGCGTCAACACGTTCGACTGGAGCGGCTTCTACGACCGCCAGGGGGGCGGCGCCTTCCTCGAAGCGGTGCGCGAGCGGATGCGCGCGGAGTACGACTATGTCCTGATCGACAGCCGGACCGGTGTCAGCGACACCTCGGGGATCTGCACGGTGCAGCTCCCGGACGACCTGGTGCTCTGCTTCACCCTCAACAACCAGAGCATCGAGGGGGCGGCGGCAGTGGTCGCGGCGGTCCAGGCGCAGCGCAGCGACGGGATCCGGATCTTCCCCGTCCCCATGCGGGTGGAGCTGGCCGAGAAGGACAAGCTGGAGGCCCGCCGGGCCCACGCCCGCATCCGGCTCGGCATGCTCCCCGGCCACCTCGATCCGGCCCGGCTCGACGCCTACTGGAGCGCGGCCGAGGTGCTCTATGTGCCGTATTACGCCTACGAGGAGGTCCTGGCGCCGTTCGGGGACCGGGTGGGCACCCTCACCTCTCTGCTCGGCTCGATGGAGCGTCTCACCGCCGGCCTGACCGACGGCGAGGTCGAGCGCAGCGAGCCGGTCCCGGAGACCATGCGGCAGGAGGTGCTGGCCGCCTATGCGCGGCGCGGCGGCGGGATGCCGGAGGACGAGCCGTCCCGGGCCGCCGAGACGGCCTGGCTCCGCCTCTCGCCCGAGGCGCAGGAGACGGCCCGGCGCGCCTTCACCCGCATGGTGCGCCTCGCCCGTCCGGACGAAGGGGGGGCGGCATCGCCGGCCCGCCTGCCGCTGAGCGACGTGCCCGGTGCCCGGCTCGCGGTCGCTCCGTTCGTGACGCTCGGGCTGGTCGCCATCGAGCTCGATCCGGCGATGAGCGAGGAGGTGGTCTACTGGGCCGCGCCCCAGGTGATCGAGCGCTGGCCGCGGCTGCGCGGCTGGATCGAGGAAGAGCGTCCTTTCCTGCTCTGGCGTCAGAAGCTGCGCGCCGATCTCGCCGACTGGGAGGGCAAC
>DATAHG010000569.1:0-10467 GCA_036263295.1 Thermoanaerobaculia bacterium
CCGCGCTTGTGGGCCTCGGCGAGAAAGTGATCGAAATCCTCCATCGAGCCGTAGGCCGGGTGGATCTCGGTGTAATGCGAGATGTCGTAGCCGTCGTCCCGCCAGGGGGAGGGATAGAACGGCAGGATCCAGATGGCGGTGACGCCGAGGTCCCGCAGATAGTCCAGCTTCGAGGTCAGGCCCTGGAAGTCGCCGCGGCCGTCGCCGTCGGAGTCGGCGTAGGCGCGGACGTGGACTTCGTAAATGACCGCGTCCTTGTACCAGAAGGGATCATCCCGGCGATCCCGCTTCTTTTCGTTGTCCCCGTTCTTATCCCCATTCGCGCTCATCGTTCGGCTGTGCCCTCTTACAGGAAATAATCGAAATCACGCTCGGTGCGAACCCGCCGCCGCACCCGGAAGATATGGCCCGGCACCTGTTGCGGATCGAGCCGGACGAAGTTGCGCGATCCGTGCCAGAGATAGCGGGCGCCGGTCAGCAGATCGTGCACCTGGAACGGCTGGTCGCGCTCCAGCCCCAGGGTGTCGAGATCGAGCTCCACCCAGGTGGACTGAGCATAGTTGGGATCGAGGTTGATCACCATCAGCAGGGCGTTCTCCCCCTCTCCTCCCGCGTCGTGGACCTTGCTGTAGCAGATCATCTGCTCGTTGTCGGCCCGGTGGAACCGCAGGCTGTGATCGCTCTGCAGCGCCCTATTCTCGCGGCGGATCCGGTTGACCAGGGCGATCAGCTCGCGCAGGCTGTGGGGCGAATTCAGCTCCCACTCGCGGAGCTGGTACTTCTCGGAATTCAGGTACTCCTCACTCCCCCGCTCGCGCGGCACCCGCTCCATCAGCTCGAAGGGGGGGCCGTAGATGCCGTAGCTCGCGCCCAGCGTGGCGGCGAGCAGCAGCCGCTGCACGAAGGCGGGACGGCCGCCGATCTGGAGATATTCGGTGAGGATGTCCGGCGTGTTGGGCCAGAGGTTGGGGCGGAAGAACTCCTTCACCGCGGTCTGGTTCAGCTCGGTGAAGTATTCGACCAGCTCCCAGCGCTGGTTGCGCCACGGGAAGTAGTTGTAGGACTGGGTGAAGCCGAGCTTCGCCAGGCGGTACATGATCTTCGGCCGGGTGAAGGCCTCGGCCAGGAAGATCACGTCCGGATGCTCGCGCTTGACCTCGGTGATCAGCCACTCCCAGAACGGGAACGGCTTGGTGTGCGGGTTGTCCACCCGGAAGATCCGCACGCCCTCGCCGATCCAGTGGTCGACCACGCTCTTGAGCTCTTCCCACAGCTCGCGCCAGGCGTCGGTCTCGAAGTCGAAGGGGTAGATGTCCTGGTACTTCTTGGGCGGGTTCTCGGCGTACTGAATGGTGCCGTCCGGGCGCTGGCGGAACCACTCCGGGTGCTCCTCGACGTAAGGGTGGTCGGGCGCCGCCTGGTAGGCGATGTCGAGCGCCAGCTCGATGCCGAGCTCGCGGGCGCGGGCCTGGAAGCGCCGGAAGTCCTCGATGGTCCCGAGGTCGGGGTGGATGTCCTTGTGGCCGCCCTCGGCGGCGCCGATCGCCCAGGGGCTGCCGACATCGTCCGGCTCGGCTTCGGTCTTGTTGTTCTTGCCCTTGCGGAAGGTGCGGCCGATCGGGTGGATCGGCGGCATGTAGAGCACGTCGAAGCCCATGCCGGCCACGTACGGCAGGAGCCCCTCGCAGTCGCGGAAGGTGCCGTGGCGGCCGTCGGGTCCGGCCGAGCGCGGAAACATCTCGTACCAGGTCGAGTAGCGGGCCCGTTCGCGGTCCACCACCACGGCCAGCTCGCGGGGGTAGGTGGCGGCGGACAGCCGGTCGGGGTAGCGGTCCATGAGCTGGGCGAGCTCTTCGTCGAGCGCCAGGCGCAGGCGCGGCGCGGGGTCTTTCCCCTCGCCTTCCAGGTCCTGGGCCAGGGCGTCGAGGACGCGGCCGTCCGCGGTCTTGCGCAACGCCACGGCGCGCTCGCCCGCCTCGCGCACCAGGGCGGCGCCGATGCGCAGGTCGATCGCCACGTCCTGGCCCGCCTCGACCCGCTTCTTGAAGTCCCGCCGCCAGGTCTTGAAACGATCGACCCAGGCCACCACGGTGTAGAGCCAGCGCCCGGCTTCGTTGACCGTGAAGGAGGCCCGCCAGCGGTCGTTCACCAGGGCCTGCATCGGCACCTCCCGCCAGAGCACCTTGGACCCGGGCTCGGACTCGGGGCGCCAGGCGAGCCGGCAGGTGATCGCGTCGTGGCCGTCGGTGAAGGCGTCCGCCTCGACCACGACCCGTTCGCCTACGGTCCTTTTGATGGGAAAGCGGCCGCCGTCGATCTCCGGCGCGACCCCTTCGATGATGACGCGCCGCCGGCCGTCCTCTCGGTTCTCGTCCATGCCCCCTCCGCTTGGCGGGATGCCCACCCCCTCCTGGCGGGCGTCCTGGTGCCGCATGGTTTACCAGACTTTGGTGGAACCGCCAAACCGCTCCGGCTTTGTGGCCGTCAAAAGCAAAAGCGCCGGCCGGTGTCAAACCGGCCGGCGCAAAAGTCGGGACGACCGCGCTCAGGCGGCCTGGAGGTCGAAGCGGGCGCCGGGATTGTGCTCCAGGCGGCGGAGGTAATCGGCGACGCTCTGCAGCAGCGAGGCGGTGGCGCGCTCCATCTCGAACGCCTTGCGGAGCAGGAGGAGGGCCCCCATCGCCTCGCGGCCGATGCCGAGCGCCTGGAAGACCTCGACCGCCTTCTCGACCACCTGGCGCGCCTCGGAGGCCCGCCCCTGGCGGATCCAGACGGTGGCGAGGTCCAGCGAGGTCACCGAGGCGTGATAGCTGAGGCCCGCCTCCTCGAAGCCCTGACGCGCTTCGAGAAGCGCCTTCTCGGCGCCTTCGACGTCCCCCAGCCCGGCCCGGATCAGACCGCCGAGCCAGCCGTGCTTGACCTGGTTCAGGCGGGCGCCGTCGCGCTCATAGCGCCAGCGGTTCTCGGCGAGGAGGGCCTGGGCCTCTTCGAAACGGCCGCAGTCCACCTGGAAGAAGATCATGTTGTGGACGGCCGACAGCGCGAGATTGGGATCGCGGTCCGCGTCGACCAGGCTCAGCCCCTCCTGGAGGAGGCGGATGGCCTCGCGCGGCTCGCCGCTGTAGCCCGTATAGAGCCCCTTGCTGATCAGGGCGCGGCCGGCGCCATGCAGGTCGCCGTGCTGGCGGTGGATGGCCTGGACCGAGTCGAGCAGGGTGAGGGCGCTGTCGAACCGGCGCTGCGAGACCAGGAGCGAGGCCTGGAGGTCGAACAGCCGGGCGGCGAGGAGCGGATCGCCCGAGCCCACCTCGAACAGCTCGAAGGCACGCGACAGGGCGTTCTCGGCGCGGTTCAGGTCCTCCGCGACGCGGTAGGCGTTGCCCAGCTCACCCCAGGAGCGGGCCTCCAGATCGACCGCCTGGTCGATCTGGTCCGGGCCGAGCTCCGCCGGATCGGCGTCGCGGGCGACGCCGGTCGCCAGCAGGGCCAGCTCGACCATCCGCATCGGGTTTTCGTGGCGCAGCGACTGGCAGCGCTCGAAGAGCGCCTCGCAGACCAGGCGGCTGCCGAAGCGGGAGGTCTGGTCGACGAGGGCGGCCGGGCCCTGCCGGAGCAGGAGCGCCGCGGCTTCCTCGCGCTCGGAGAGGCTCTGGCCGGCGATCTGCAAAGCGGAGGCGAAGGCCCGGTCGAGCGCCGCGTCGTAAGCCGCGTCGAGGTCCGGCGAGATGTCCATCCTCTCCGGCATCTCCTCCAGCTCCACCTCGTCGAAGAGGCTCGGCGAGCCGCCGGCGATCTCGGCCTGGCAGCGCTCACAGCCGCGGACCAGATGCGCCAGGACCAGGGCCGCCTTCTCCGTGGGCAGATCCGCCCTCAAAAAAGCTTCCAGGTCCATCGAAGTGGGATGGTCGTTCAACCGGTGCCTCCTTTCCTCAAACAGCGCCACATTCTCTCACAAATCCGGGTCGCCCACCTGCACTTTCTCTGCGCAGGTCACGTCCTAGACAAGGACCTCGGCCGGCTCGGCCTCCGGCACGGCGACGGGCGCCTCGAGTTGCTCGAAACGGGCGGTGAAGTGGCGCAGCAGCTTGGGAGCATAGGTCATGCGGAACCCCCGGAGCTCGCCGCGCAGGTCCTTGATGCGCTCCAGGACCCCGGCCACGTACTCCAGGTGGGAGTTGGTGAAGACCCGGCGGGGCACGGCGAGGCGGATCAGCTCCATCGGTGCCGCCACCGCGGCGCCGGTCTCCGGGTCGAAGCTCCCGAACATGACGCTGCCGATCTCGACGCCGCGCACGCCCCCTTCGCGGTAGAGGGCGACGGAGAGGGCCTGGGCCGGGAACTCCAGCGGCGGGATGTCCGGCAGCAGGCGCTTGGCGTCGATGTAGACGGCGTGGCCGCCGGTCGGCCGCATGATCGGGATCCCCAGCTCGGTCAGGCGGGCGCCGAAGGCCTCGACCTGCCCGACCCGGTAGCGCAGATAGTTCTCGTCCAGCACCTCGCGGAGGCCGCGGGCCACCGCCTCGAGGTCGCGGCCGGCGAGGCCGCCGTAGGTCGGGAACCCCTCGATGACGATCAGGCGCTGGGTGAGGGTCTCCATCAGCTCGGGATCGCGGCTGGCGATGAAGCCGCCGATGTTCGCCAGGCCGTCCTTCTTGGCGCTCATGGTGCAGCCGTCGGCCAGGCTGAAGACCTCGCGCACGATCTCGGCCACCGAGCGGTGCGCCTGGCCGGCCTCGCGCTGCTTGATGAACCAGGCGTTCTCGGCGAAGCGGCAGGCGTCGATGAAGAACGGGATACCAAACTCCCGGCACAGCTCCGCCATGCCGCGCACGTTCGCGAGCGAGACCGGCTGGCCGCCGCCCGAGTTGTTGGTGAGGGTCAGGAAGGCCACCGGGATGTCGTCGCGCGACTGCTCGAACAGTTGGCGGACGCGGACGAGGTCGATGTTCCCCTTGAACGGGTGGTCGGCCGCGGGGTCGCGCCCTTCGGCGATCACGAGGTCGATGGCGATGCCGTGGTTCGACTCGATGTTGGCGCGGGTGGTGTCGAAGTGGCTGTTGTTGGGCACGATCATGCCGGGCCGGGTGAGCAGGGTCGAGAACAGCAGGTTCTCGGCGACGCGCCCCTGGTGGACCGGCAGGAAGCACGGGAACCCGAAGATGTCCCGGATCGAATCCTGGAGGTGGTAGAAGTTGCGGGAGCCGGCGTAGGCCTCGTCCCCCTGCATCAGGCCGGCCCATTGCGAGTCCGACATGGCCGAGGTCCCCGAGTCGGTGAACATGTCGATGAACACCGCCTCCGAGGGGATCTTGAACAGGTTGAATCCGCCTTCGACCAGGAGCCGCATGCGCTCCTCGCGAGGCAACAGGTGGATGGGCTCGACGACTTTGATACGCCAGGGCTCGGGCAAGAACATACGGGCTCCCCTCCAGACGCGCCGGGCAGGCCGGCGCGAAGCATTTCAGGACTCGAGCGGCAGGGCTCGAATCTTAGTGACTGCGACCGAATCAAGCGAATAGTGCGGTGGAGGGGGTAAAAGGGGGACAGTCTCGCGGCAAGGGGGCGGATATACTGCGGGCATGACGCCCAAGGACCGGGAGGCAAGGCTCATGACGGACGAGCTCCTGGTCGGGAGGAAGCTCACTCAGATCGAGATCTACGTGGAAGAGTTGCGAACTCTGGCCCGTCCCGAGGAGATCCGCCAGAACATCGTAGAGCAGAGATTCGTTGTATTCACTCTGTACATCGCCATCCAGGCGGCCATCAACGTGGCCGCACACATTGTGGCCGACCAGAAGCTGGGGCTGCCAGGGAGCAACCGCGGGTGCTTCCTGCTCCTCGGAGTAAAGGGATGGCTCCCGGAAGACCTCGCGGGGAGGCTGGCGAGGATGGCGCAATTCCGCAACGTCCTGATCTACCAAAACTCCGAGGTGGACCTCGGCAAGGTCGAGGAGATCCTCAGAGATCACCTGGGCGATCTTCTCGCCTTCGTGGCAGCCATCCGGCAACGCCTCTCCGGCCCAACGGGCCGGGAGATTCCAGCCCAGGGCTGAGCCGAAGGCGATGCCCTGGGTAAGAGGAAAGCCACCAGAACCCGCGGCCTGAAGGGCCGCGAGAGTATTCGGTGCATCACCAAAAATCAGCGGTAGATTATCCGCCTCTGCGTCGGCGCGGTACTTCTCCCGGTCGCCCGGAAGTGTTTTCCCCCGCTCCCGGGAAAACTTCGACGCCTCTGGGAAAAGTAAGGAGCCTCACGGAAGTTTTCCCAGGCACCCGGAAGTTTTCCCAGGCGCTCGGGAAAACTCAGGAGCCGCTCCTGAAAAGTAAGGAGCGTCGCAGAAATTTCCCTCAGGCCGCGGGAGTTTTCCCCCGCGGCCGGAAAAACTTCGGAGCCGTCCCGAAAAGTAAGGAGCCTTGCGGAAGTTTTCCCCGGGCCGTGGAAGTTTTCCGCCGCGCCGGGAAAAACTTCGGAGCCGCTCCTGAGAATCCAGGAGTCCCGCGGAAGTTTTCTCCAGACCTCGGAAGTTTCCCCGCGCGCCGGGAGAAACTGTGGAACCTTCAGAAAAAGTAAGGAGGCCCGCGGAAGTTTTCCCTGCCGATCAGAAGATCTTCTGGCGTCATCCGACTTCAACCGCGAGGCAGAGCCGAAGTTGGCTGACCCCTCTGACTTTGACGGGAGCCGTCGTTGAAGTCGGATGGGGCAACTTTGGGAACCCTTGGGCGCGGGCTCTGACCGCGCCGCCCCCTTGAGTTACGATCCCCGGGCCATGGCGAGCGCCTCTCCCACTTCTCCCCTGATCGAGATCCGCCACCTCACCCGCGCGTACGAGGAGGGGGGCGGCACCCGCACGGTGCTTTGTGACGCCACCGCCAGCATCGGCCGGGGAGAGCTCACCGTCCTGATCGGCAGGAGCGGCTCGGGGAAGTCCACCCTCCTCAATCTGCTCTCGGGCATCGACCTCCCCACCTCCGGCCAGATCGTGGTGGACGGCGTCGATCTCACCCGGCTCTCCGAGCACGACCGCACCCTGTTCCGGCGGGAGCGGATCGGCTTCGTCTTCCAGTTCTTCAACCTGATCCCGACGCTCACCGTCGAGGAGAACCTGCTTCTGCCCATGGAGCTCAAGGGCAAGGTGTCCGAGGCGCAACGCCGCCAGGCCCGCGGTCTCCTCGCCGAGGTCGGCCTCGCCGATCGCGCCGGCAGCTACCCCGACCGCCTGTCGGGCGGCGAGCAGCAGCGCGTCGCCGTGGCCCGCGCTCTCGCCCACGACCCTTCGCTGGTCCTGGCCGACGAGCCGACCGGCAACCTCGACCTCGAGACCGGGCTCCAGGTGCTCGACCTGCTCGACCGTCTCACCCGCCGGGCCGGCAAGACCCTGGTCATGGTCACCCACAGCCTCGAGGTGGTCGGCCGGGCCGACCGCGTCTTCCGGATCGAGGACTGCCGCCTCGTCGAGGTCCCCGCCGGAGCCGCCGGATGAGTCTGCTGGCGCGGTCGAGCCGCCGGTATCTCGCCCGCCATCCCTGGCAGTTCGGCCTCGCCATCCTCGGCGTCGCCCTGGGGGTTGCCGTGGTGGTGTCGATCGACCTCGCGAACGCCAGCTCGCAGCGCGCCTTCGAGCTGTCCACCGACGCCGTGACCGGCCGCGCCACCCACCAGATCGTGGGGGGGCCGACCGGCATCCCGGATGCCGCCTTCCGGAGCCTGGCCCTGTTGGGGCTGCCCGCGACGATCGCCGCGGCCCCGGTCGTCGAGGCGTACGTCGCCGTTCCGGCCACGGCCAGCGGCAGCGGCGGCTCGGCCCGCCTGCTCCATCTGCTCGGCGTGGACCCGTTCTCCGAGAGCCCCTTCCGCCCGTACCTGAGCGGCGGGGCCGGAGCCGGCGAGGCGGCCGATCGCTCCGGCGGCGGCTCCCTGGACCTCGGCCCCTTCCTGACTCACCCGGGCGCCGGGGTGCTCGCCGCGGAGACCGCCCGCGAGATGGGGATCCGCCCCGGCGGCCGCTTCGCCATCGAGGCGGGAGGGAAGGACCGCACGGTCGAGCTGGTGGGGATCCTGGAGCCGGCGGACCCGGACACCCGGCGCGCTCTCGCCGATCTGCTGGTGGTCGACATCGCGACCGCCCAGGAGCTGCTCGGCCGGCAGGGACGGCTGACCCGGATCGACCTGATCTTGCCGGAGGGAGCGGACCAGCCGGCCCTCCTGCGCCGCATCGCCGCGGCGCTGCCGCCCGGGGCGCAGATCCTCGACGCGGCCGGCCGCACCCGCACCACGCAGGAGATGACCCGCGCCTTCCGGCTCAACCTGCGGGCCCTCTCCCTGCTCGCGCTGGTCTGCGGCCTGTTCCTGATCTACAACACCATGACCTTCTCGGTGGTCCAGCGCCGGACCCTGCTCGGGACGTTGCGCGCCCTCGGGGTCTCCCGCCGCGAGGTCTTCGGCCTGGTGCTGGGGGAGGCCGCCGTGGTCGCCGTCCTCGGCACCGCCCTGGGCCTCGCCGCCGGGATCGTCCTCGGCCGCGGCCTGGTCCGCCTCGTCACCCAGACCATCAACGATCTCTACTTCGTGGTCTCGGTGCGGGACCTGTCGCTGCCGCCGGAGACCCTGATCAAGGGGGCGCTCCTGGGGATCGGCGCCACCCTGCTCGCCGCGCTCGCCCCCGCCTTCGAGGCGACCAACGCGCCGCCGCGGGCGGTCCTCACCCGCTCGGCCCTGGAGGCCCGACTGCGCCGGGCTCTCCCTCGCGCCTCGGCGCTGGGGGCCGGCCTTCTCGCCCTGGGCGGCGCGCTCCTCGCCCTGTCGCCGGGGACCGCCGGCTCGCAGATCGGCCTGACGATGAGCTTCGCGGGCCTCTTCGGGGTGATCCTCGGCTGCGCCCTCCTGGCGCCGGGCGGGACGGTCCTCCTGATGCGGCTGCTGCGCCGCCCGATGGGGGCCCTGTTCGGGATCCTCGGCCGCCTCGCGGCGGGTGGCGTGGTCGCCTCGCTGTCACGCACCGCCGTGGCGATCGCCGCCCTGGTGATCGCAGTCTCGGTGACCGTCGGCATCGGCGTCATGATCGACAGCTTTCGCCAGACCGTGGCGCGCTGGCTCGAAGCTTCCCTGCGGGCCGACCTCTACGTCGCGCCGCCCACCCGGGGAGGAGGCTTCGGCGGCGGCTTTCTCGCCCCCGAGGTGGCGGTGAAGGCCGCCGCGCTGCCGGGCGTACGCGGCGTGAGCCTGCTGCGCCGGGCCGAGATCCCGTCCGCGGACGGCCCCATCCGCCTCGTCGTGCTCGGCACCGACCGCGCCGGCCTCGACGCCTTCGAGCTCAAGACCGGGGACCCCGAGCAGGCCTGGCCCGCCTTCCAGCGCGGCGAGGCGGTGATGGTCTCCGAGCCGTTCGCCCGGCGCCGCAACGTGGAGGTGGGATCGACCCTCGCTCTGCGCACCGCCCGCGGCGACCGCGCTTTCCGGGTGGCGGGGATCTTCTACGACTACGCCTCGGACCAGGGGCTCGTCCTGATCAGCCGCCCGACCTACCTGCGGCTCTGGGGGGACCCCGCCCTCTCGGGCGTCTCGATCCGCCTCGCCCCGGGCGCGGACGCCGAGGCTGTCGCCCGCCAGGTGCGGGCGCTCTCCGGCACCGCCCGGCCGCTCACGGTGCAGTCCAACCGCTCCCTCAAGAAGATCTCCCTGGAGATCTTCGACCGCACCTTCCTGATCACCGGCGTGCTGCGGCTGCTCGCCGGCCTGGTGGCCTTCATCGGCGTGCTTTCGTCGCTCACCGCCCTGCAGCTCGAACGGGCGCGCGAGCTGGGAGTGCTGCGGGCCAACGGCATGACCCCGGGGCAGGTCTGGAAGCTGGTCACCGCCCAGACCGGCCTCATCGGCCTCGCCGCCGGCCTGCTGTCGATCCCGGTCGGGCTGGCGCTCGCCGCGATCATGATCTTCGTGATCAATCAGCGCTCCTTCGGCTGGTCGATGCGGATGGAGGTCTCCCCCGTCATCCTCCTCCAGGCGGTCGCCCTCGCCCTGGCGGCGGCGATCCTCGCCGGCCTCTACCCCGCCTGGCGGATGGCGCGCACCTCGCCGGCCCTGGCCTTGCGGGAGGAGTGACGGGGTCATGAACCGCCGTTCCATCCCGGGCCTCGCCCTGCTGGCCCTGCTCGCCGCGGCCGGGGTCTATCTCCTGGCGCGCGTGGACCGTCCCCACCCGCCGCGCGCCGCCCTGTCGGTCGCCGGAGCCCTGCGGAACGCCGACAACGCCGGATTTCTGCGGGCGGACTCCCCGCGGGCCTTCCGCTTCCCCGCCGATCACGGCCCCCACCCGGGATTCCGCACCGAATGGTGGTACTACACGGGGAACCTGGAAACCCGCGAGGGGCGGCGCTTCGGCTTCCAGCTCACCTTCTTCCGCTCCGCCCTCACCGCCACCCCGCAGGCCCGCACGTCCGAGTGGGCGGCGAGCCACGCCTACCTCGCCC
>DATAHG010000570.1:0-2481 GCA_036263295.1 Thermoanaerobaculia bacterium
TGGTGAGCCATGCCGCGACATCCGCAGTTCTCGCCATCGGTCCACGAGATCGCCGCCGCCGTCTATTCGAAGCTCGCCCACCGCCTCGCCAGCTACCCGGGGGAGGTCTACCCCCTCCACGTCGGGGATACCTGGATGGAACCTCCTGTCGGGAGCCGCATGGAGGATCTCAAGGTGGCCGAGTACCCGGGGATGCACCGCTATGCCCCGCCGCAGGGGATTCCGGCGCTGCTCGATGCCATCGTGGAGCAGTGCCGCGCCCGCACCGGGGTGCCCGAGGAGCGCGACAACGTTCTGGTCGCGACCGGCGCCACCGGCGCCCTGGGGGCGGTGGCCGGCGCCATCGTGGCCCCGGGCGACGAGGTGCTGCTGCTCGCCCCGCACTGGCCGTTGATCTCGGGGATCGTCCAGTCCTTCCATGGGGTCGCGGTGGACGTGCCCTTCTTCGGCAACGCCGACTCCCCCGAGACCGCGGTCGAGGTGGTCCGCCGTTACAAGACCGACCGCACCGTGGCGCTCTACCTCAACACGCCGAGCAATCCGACCGGCCGGATCATCCCACGGTCCTGGATCGAGGCGCTGGTCGAATGGGCCCGCCGCGAGGATCTCTGGCTGATCTCGGACGAGGTCTACGAGGACTATGTGTTCGAGGGGGAGCACGCCTATACCCGGCCGCTCGCCCCGGAACGCACCTTCGCCGCCCACTCCTTCTCGAAGGCGTACGGCATGGCGGGCAACCGCTGCGGCTGGGTGCTGGGTCCCGCCACCGCCATGGCGGAGCTGCGCAAGGTGAGCCTGCACAGCTTCTACAGCACGCCGACGGCGTCGCAGATCGCGGCCCTGCGGGTGCTGGAGGGTCCGGGCAAGCCCTGGATCGCCCAGGCGCGGGAGAAGTACATCAAGGCGGGCGGGCAGGCCGCCCGGCGCCTCGGCGTCGCGCCCCCCCAGGGCAGCACGTTCCTCTTCCTCGACATCGCCGAGCATCTGGACGAGCGGGGGCTCGACGGCTTCCTGGAGGACTGCGTCGATCGCGGCCTGTTCGTGGCCCCCGGCCCGAGCTTCGGCCCCTATCCCACCTCGGTCCGGCTCTGCTTCACGGCCGCGCCTCCCGACGTGGTGGAGCGCGGGGTCGAGGTGCTGGCCGGTCTGCTGGGGCGCTGAGCGCCCCGCCCCGCCATGCCCGCCGTCGAGAATCCGTTCCTGCTGGGCGATCTGGAGCTGTTCCGGGGGCTCGCGCCGGAGCAGCTCACCCACCTGAACGGGCTGCTGCGCAGCTCGGCCTTTCCGGCGGGCTCCCACATCATCACCGCCGAGCAGCCCGGCGAGGTGATCTACGTGATCCTGCGGGGGACGGTGAAGATCTACGTCAGCCACGCCGACGGTCGCGACGTGATCCTGGCCTTCCTGGGCCCGGGGGATACGGTGGGCGAGATGAGCCTGGTGGACAGCTCCGGCCGGTCGGCCAACGTGGTGACCACCGAGCCCTCCCGCCTGCTCTGGATGGACCGCGCCGCCTTCCAGGCCTGCCTGCGGGACATGGGCCCCCTGGCCAACAACCTGATCCGCCTGCTCTCGAAGCGCCTGCGGTTCGCGAACGAGCAGATCCAGGCCCTCTGCACGATGGACGTCCCCGGCCGCCTGGCGCGGCAGATCCTCGCCCTGGCCGAGCGCTACGGCAACCCCGGCGCTGGAGGCGAGGTGGCGATCCCGCTCCGCCTCACCCAGAGCGACCTCGGCGAGATCGTCGGCGCCTCCCGCGAGCGGGTCAATCAGGTCATCGTGGAGCTCAAGCAGAAGGGCTACATCGACGTGGACCGCAACCACCGCATGAAGGTCATCCAGCGCGACGGGCTCGCGAGCTACTGTAGCTAGAAACGAAATGAAAAGGGCCCCTTTCGGAGCCCGGTTCACGCTAGCCCTTTCGAGCTATCCACCTGCGGAAACCCGCATTGTTCCCGAACATAGTCTGACTAGTCCCTAGGGTCAATAGGATCAAGATAATCACCGCGAGCCCCCCGAGCACCGCGCCGGCCACCAGCCCGCGCGGCATGAAGCGCAGCTCCACCTCCCGGGTCCCCGCCGGCACCCGCACCCCGAGATAGGCGCCGTTGACGGTCACGAGCGGCAGGTCCCGGCCGCCGGAGCGGACGCGCCAGCCGGGGAGTGCGGGCACGGAGGTGGCGAGCAGGCGCTCCTCGTCCCCCGGGACCTCCAGGACGATCCTCCCGGGGACGGCGGAGACGGCCCGGGCGGGCACCGCCGCCGGGCGGGCCGGCGGCAGCCAGTCCCCCACCTCGGCTTTCCAGAGCGCCACCCGGGCGGGGTCCCGCAGGCCAGCGATCCAGGCGTCGAGCCGGGCCGGGTCGATCGCCTCGGCCGAGGCGGGCAGGAACCAGCGCGGCAGGGCCGCCGGGTCGCGGTAGATCCGGAACGGCAGGAAGCGCCCCTGGTCGATCCGTTCCAGGCGTGAATCCAGGATCC
>DATAHG010000571.1:0-11116 GCA_036263295.1 Thermoanaerobaculia bacterium
GCCGACCGCAAGCGGCTGATCCGCTACGGCATGGCGCGGCTTTCGGGCTACGCCAATACGATGTTCACGCTGGTCCTCGAGTGGGAGGAGGGGTGGACCTCCGCCGAGCTCGACAGCCACATGAATTACCTGCACTCCATGAATCCCTGGGCCCGCCTGGCGAGCATTCACGGGGTGCCCGGCGACTTCACCCACCCGGGGGCGGCCTGGGCCGACTATATGGATACACAGGCCGGCAACGAGGTCGGCCACCGCACGGTCCACGAGCACGGCCTGCGCAACCGCAACCTCATCGCCAAGCCGCTGATCCAGGAGGAGTTCGGAGAGGGGCTGGAGGACACCGCCCACCGCCAGAAGGCGTGGGCGGCGTTTACGGCCGGCGCCGCGGGCTCGGGCACCGGCGCGTTCCTGGCGCCGCTCGCCCAGTTCACCGCTCAGGTGGATTTCGAACGGATGGCCCCGGCGGACTCCCTGGCGCTGTCCGGCAACGCCTACGTGCTGGCCGAGGCAGGGCAGACCTATGTGGCCTATCTCTATGACGGCGGGACCCTGCGCCTCAATCTCTCCGGCACCACCGGGACGTTCGCGGCCCGCTGGTTCGATCCCCGCACCGGCGCCTTCCGCGACGCCGGCAGCGTGGCCGCCGGGCAGGAGGCCCGCTTCACAGCGCCCGCCAGCGGCGACTGGACTCTGCTGCTCACCCGCAGCGGGACGGCCCCGGCTCCGAGCCCCGCGGTGACCCGGGCGCAGATTGCCGAAGCGCTCGTCAACGCCATGCGGGGGACCACCTTCACGCCCCCGGCGGCCTCCGGAGTCTTCTCCGACGTGCCGGTCTCCCATTGGGCGGCGCGCGACATCGAGCAGATCTTCCGGGACCGCTTGACCGGCGGCTGCTATAGCTCGCCGCTGCGTTTCTGCCCGGACAAGCAGCTCAGCCGGGCCGAGATGGCGGTGCTCCTGCTGCTGGCGAAGCACGGCGCGGCCTACCGGCCGCCGGCCGCCCACGGCGGGATCTTCCAGGACGTGCCGGCCAGCCATTGGGCCGCGGCCTGGATCGAGCAGTTCTTCGCCGAGGGGCTCACCGCCGGCTGCGGCACCAACCCGCGCCGCTACTGCCCCGACAACTCGGTCACCGGGGTCGAGCTTCAGGCCTTCCTGGACGGCATTTTCTAGGGGGTGGGAAGAGGCGCGGCCCGGGGGCCCGGGCCGCGCCGTTCCAGGTGGGGAGGCCTACTTCTTTTCGCTGTAGTTGATGAGGGCCTGGGCGCCGCCATCGGCGTTGCTGATGACGATGCCGACCGTGCGCTTTTCACCCTCGGTCGTGCCGCTGACCGTGGCCGTGTTGTTGCCGGCGCCGTCGTTGGCCGTGGCCTTCTGGATGGTATAGCCGTCCGCCTTCAGCTTGTCCTCGTAGTACTGGGCCACCTTGTCGACCGAATCGCTGGTCTGCACGGTGATCATCCCGCCGACGCCTTCGTTGGTCGTCGCGGTGTAGTTCCCCTGGGCCGTGCCGCCGGGGTACATCGGCACCCAGTCGGGGACGTTCTTGTCGCCGGCGGCGCCGCTCAAGGTCGCGGTCTCCCCCTTCTCGTCCGTCATGGTGATGCCCTTCTCATCCATCTTGAAGGAGCCCTTGTCGGACTTCATGTCGATCTTGCCCTTGGCGATCTCGCTCATGTCGAGGGTCATGGTCTCGCCGGACTTCTTGTCCCGGACGGTGATGGTCTTGGCGTCCTCGTCGGTCTTGACGACTTCCAGGTCCGGGTTGGCGCGCACGATCAGCTCGGCGGCCTTGGCGGGGTTGTCGCCGTACTCCTTGATCTTGCGGGCGGCGAACCAGCCGGCCATGGAAAGGCCGATGGCGCAAAGGACGATCAGCGCGCCGCAGCCGATGCCGATCCAGGCGAGCGGGCTGAGGCCCTTTTTCGGCGGCGGCGGGGGCGGGGTTCCATATGGGCTCTGTACGGTCATGTTTGCGACCTCCTTGGTGTACGGCTGAGATTGGGCGTGGGCCGATCGAAACTGTTACACAAGACGATAGCACGGGGGCAGGCGCGCTCTCTTGCCCGGGACGCACTACTCGTATTAGGGTTATCGTCTTCATGTTCCGCCAACTCGCAATCGCCAGCCTGCTCGGAGCCCTCGCCGCTCCGGCCCTGGCCGCCTCCCCCTCGGAGCCCTGGATCGCGGTTTCCGCGACCGTGCCGGTGCAGGTGTCGGCGCCGGCCGCGGGGGCGTCCCTGGTGGGAGGATCGACGGCGGAGCTGGCCTGGGAGCCCGGGCAGGGCTTCGAGCGCCTGGCCGGCGCCGACGAGTGGGAAGCCTTCCTCTCCGTCGATGGCGGCAAGACCTACGCCTTCCGCCTGACCCCGCACCTCGACCTCGACGTGCGGCGCTTCCGCTGGGAGGTGCCGCGGTTCCCGACCGAGGACGCCCGCATCCTCCTGCGCGTCGGTGACGAGGAGAGCGAGACCGCCATCAAGCTCCCGCTGCGCTTCGCGATCACCGGCCCGGCCGGCGTCCGGCCCGCGATCGATCCGGAGCTCCAGGCCGAGCTCGCCCGCGAAGCCGCCCGAGAAGCGGCGCGCGAGGCTCCCGAGGAGCGCCTGGCGTTTCATCCCGGCGAGGCGGCCCTGCCCGGCGCCCCCGGCGTGATCTCCTGGATCGAAGGCGACCGCCGCGGCACCTCGACGCACCGGGTCAGCGCGGCCCCTCTCGCGGGCCTCCGCGCCGGCCTCGAGCCGCTCGCGCAGACTCACCGCGAGGCCGGTCTCACCCTCCAGGATCCATTCCCCGATGCAGCGGCGCTCCGGCTCGCCTCCGGGCTCCGCCTGCCCGTCCCCGCCAGGCCTTCGGCTCATCTTGCCCCGCCGTCGGCCCAGCGCGGGCCTCCCGCCGATCTCCTGCTGCTCCACCGCCGCCGCAACGAATAGACCGAGACGGTCCTCCCAGCAAACCCGAGTGCCAGGGCGGAGTCTCGCCCGCGGGGATATGACCCCGGCGGCGCCTTCCGCCGCAGGCTGGCCCTCGAACGGTTCCAGGGGACTCGTCGCGTGAGCCCGTTGCTCAAACCCTCCGCGACGTCCATCGACGGTTGAGGCCGGACCCTCCGGGAGATATCTCTCCGGACGGACCGCCGCCTCCCGGCATTGGAGTCCCGGTCCGTCCTGGCCGACCGGTCCTTTTTTCATCCCGGCGCCTTAGGCGCATCACCATCGCACCGTCCCGCACGGGGGGGCGGTGCTCTTTTTGGGGATGCCCCGCGCCTTTCCAGGCTTTCGGCGCTCTCAGAGCGCAAGGAGATGAGTTTCATGAACCCGTGTTCCAGGATCCTTCTCGCCCTGGCCTTTGTGGCCTCGGCCTGCTTCTCTCCGGCTTTTGCCACCCCGCAGGATCAGACCGATCCGGCGGCTTCCGGTGATGCGACCCGCGATGACCGGGTGCCGGTCCTCGAAGAGTCGATTCAGGTGACCGCCACCCGCGTTCCCGAGGACGTCGAGGCGGTGCCCGCCTCGATCACTATCGTGACCGGCGACGAGCTGCGCGCCCGCGGCGCCTACGACCTGCCGAGCGCCCTGGCCCTGGTGGCCGGCGTCTCCGTGGCGCCGGGCGGCGACAACGGGCCGGCCTCCTCGGTCCCCGAGATCTGGGGCCTGCGCGAGTTCGACGCCTTCCTCCTCGTCGTGGACGGCGTGCCCGCGGGAGGCGCCTTCAACCCCGCCCTCTCGACCCTCAACCTCCAAGACGTCGACCGCATCGAGATCCAGCGCGGCCCGGCGCCGGTGATGTACGGCGCCACCTCGTTCGTGGGCGTCATCCACGTCCTGCACCGCCAGGCCGGCACCGCCGGCCGCACCGCCCGTCTCTGGGGCGGGAGCTACGGGAGCGGCGGCGCCGCGGTCTCCCTGGCCCTGCCGCAGCTCGGCACCTGGCAGCAGTCCCTCACGGTGGACGGCGACCAGCAGGGCTTCAAGGACGACCGCACCGAATTCACCCGCGGCCACGTCCTCTACCGCGGCGCCCGCCAGGCCGCCGGCGGCAACCTGCGCTTCGACTTCGACGGCACCGTCCTCAAGCAGGACCCCGCCAGCCCGCACCCGCGCGCCGGCACGGTGCTCTCCCCGCTGGTACCGCTCGACGCCAACCACAACCCCCGCGACGCCCAGCTCGACGAGAACCGGCTCCACCTGGTGGGCGGCTTCGACCGCAAGCTCGGCGCCTCGGACTGGAGCACCACCCTGTCCTTCACCCAGTCCGAGCGCGACACCATCCGCGGCTTCCTGAGCCGCATCGGCGAGCCGACCGCCGGCTCCCCCAACAACGCCCGCGGCTATGAGCAAGACCTCGAGACCACCGACGTCTACTTCGACACCCACTTCGCCTTCCGCCCGAGCGACGCCGTCCAGATCGTGACCGGCTTCGACCACCTCTATGGCCGGGCCGAGGCCGACGCCGAGACCTTCTCCTACGGCGTCCGGCTGAACGGCTCGGGCGCCCCGTCGAGCGGCGGGCTGGCCCGCGAGATGGGCTTCGAGGTCGAGGACGAGCGCAACTTCTCTGGGCTCTACGCCCAGGCCGAGTGGACCCCGGTGCCGCGCCTGCGCTTCCTGGTGGGCGCCCGCCTCAACCGCACCACCGAGGACCGCGAGGCTGGCGAAGAGGAGCTGTCCGGCCCCGACGCCGGGGAAGAAGAAGAGGAAGGCAAGGTCGAGCGCACCACCACCCGCGGCAGCGGCACCGTGGGCGTCAACTTCCTGGCCTGGGAATCGGGCTCCGACGCGGTGTGGATTTACGCCGACTGGCGCAACACCTACAAGCCCGCCGCCATCGACTTCGGCCCCGAGTCCGAGGCCGAGATCCTGGAGCCCGAGACCGCCCGCGCCTACGAGGTCGGCCTCAAGGGTCACAGCCTCGGCGGCCGCCTCGACTGGGATATCAGCGGCTTCCACATGGACTTCAAGAACCTGGTGCTGTCGCAGCTCGTCAACGGCCTGCCGCGCCTGATCAACGCCGGCGAGGAGAGCTTCGAAGGCGTCGAGCTGGAGACCCGCTACAGCCTCCGCCCCGACCTGCTCTGGCAGCTTTCCTACGCCTGGCACGACGCCGTGTTCGAGGACTTCCTGCGCGAGTTCGACGGCTCCCCCCGGCAGCTCCGCGGCAACCGCCTGGAGATGTCGGCCAACCACCTCGGCTCGACCGGCCTGCTGTGGGTCCCGGCCCGCGGCTTCAACGGCTCGGTGCTCTACAACTACGTGGGCGACCGCTACCTGAACCAGCGCAACACCGCCCTCGCCCCCTCCTACTCGACCTGGTCGGCCAGCCTCGGCTACCGCTTCGACCGCTGGGGGCTCCGCCTCGACGGCGACAATCTGGGCGACGAGCGTCCGCCGGTGGGGGAGAGCGAGCTGGGCGACGCCCAGTACTACCGCCTCCCGGCGCGGACCTTCCGCCTGTCCTTCGATACCCGGTTTTAGACCGGCCGTTCCAATCCCGGCGCCTTTCGCGCATCACCATGGCGCCGCCCGACGGGGGCGGCGCTCTTTTTTTGCGCCCTACTCGTTGCGCAGCGCCACCATGGGATCGACCCGGGTGGCCCGGCGGGCCGGCAGGTAGGACGACAGCAGGGCAACCCCGAGCAGCAGGGCCGGCACCAGCGCCAGCGTCACCGGATCGGTCGCCTGGATGCCATAGAGCGACCCCGCCAGCACCCGCCCCAGCGCCAGCGCCCCGGCCAGACCGGCCGCGGCGCCCGCCAGCACCCACCCCAGACCCTGGCGGATTACCCGCCCCAGGATCCCCGTGCGCTCCTCCCCGAGGGCCATGCGGATGCCGATCTCGTGCTGGCGCTCGGCGACCGTATAGGCCAGCACGCCGTAGAGCCCCACCCCGGCGAGAGCCAGGGCGAGCAGCGCGAACAGGCCGAGCAGGAAGACGTTGAAGCGCCGCCCGGCCACCGTGCGGTCGAGTCGCTCCTCGATCGGCGAGAGGTCGTTGACCGGCGCGTTGCGGTCGGCGGCGCGGATCTCCCCCCGCACCGCCGCGGTGAGGGCCGCCGGGTCCCCGGCGGTCCGCACGACGAGGCTCGCGAACGGCCGGGGGCTCTGCAGGAAGGGGTGGTAGAGCTGCGGCCGGGAGGGCTCCTCGCGGCCGTTCTGGCGCACGTCGTCCACCACCCCGACCACCTCGGTCCAGGGGCTCCCCGGGCCGCCCACCCGCAGGCGCTTGCCGATCACCTCGCGCCCCTCCGCCCCCCAGAAGGCGCGCGCCAGAGCGCGGCTCACCACGGCGACCGGCTGGCCGGTGGCGTTGTCGCGCTCGTCGAAGGGGCGCCCCGCCACCAGGCGGATGCCGAGGGCCCGGAAGTAGCCGGGGCTCACCGAGGCGAGGGCGACCTCGGGCTCCTGGTCGGGGGAACGGGGGGCCCGCCCCTCCGCCTCGACGCCGCGCAGGATGGCGCTTAAGCCGCCGAGGGGGACCGAGTCGCCGAAGCCGGCCGCCTGCACCCCCGGCAGCGCCGCCAGCCGCTCGGTCAGGCCGCGGTAGAACTGGATCTGGGCGTCGGCGCTGGCGTACCGGCCCGGATCGAGCCCCACCGAGGCGGTGAGCACTCCGCGCGGCTCGAAGCCGGCGTCCACCGCCTGGACCCGCAGGAAGCTCCGCAGCAGCAGCCCGGCGCCGGCCAGCAGCACGAAGGCGAGCGCCACCTCGGCCATCACCAGCAGGCTGCGGGTGCGGGCCGAGCGCCCCCGGCCGGCCTCCTGCAGCGGGTTCTGGAGGTCGGGCCGCGAGGCGGAGAGCGCCGGGGCCAGTCCGAACAGCAGGCCGGTCACGACGGACAGCAGCAGCGTGAACGCCAGCACGGTGGGGTCGAGGTTGACCTCGACCTGGCGGAATACGCCGCCGGCCAGGTCGGGGGGCAGGCTGGCGAGCAGCAGCCGCACTCCGGCCCAGGCCAGCAAGAGACCGCCGACGCCGCCCAGCAGGGCGAGCGCCAGGCTCTCCGCCAGCAGCGGCCGGACGAGCTGCCACCGCCCCGCCCCCAGGGCCGCCCGCATGGCGATCTCCTGGCGCCGCGCCGTGGCCCGGGCGAGCAGGAGGTTGGCCACGTTGACGCAGGCGATCAGCAGCACGAACCCGACCGCGCCGAGCAGCAGGAGCAGGGCCGGCCGCACGTCCCCCACCAGGTGCTCCTGGAGCGGCTCGACCGCCACCTTGCCCGCCGGCAGCCCCGGCGAGCCACCCCTGCCGGGTCCCCCCGGTCCACCCGGCCCACCGGGTCCTCCCGGCCCGCCGATCCGGGGCACCACGGCCCCGGGCCCCCCCGGTCTGGGGCCGCCTGGACCGCCCGGTCCGCCGGGCCCGCCCCCCGGTCCCCCCGGGGGAGGCCCGGTCTGAATGCGGATCATCGTCGCCCCGCCGCCGCCGCCCGCCGGACCGGGAGGAAGCGGCGCTCCCAGCGGGCTGAAGGGCTGGCCCGCAGGCGGCGGGGGCGGGTTCTCGCGCAGCTCCCGCTCGGCCTCCTCGCGCGACCGGTCGGAGAGGCCCTGCAGCTCGGTCCGCACGGCGTCGAGAGCCTGCCCCGGGGCGGCGCGGCCGATCACCGACAGGAGCGTCATGCGCTGGCGGCCGCGCTCCGTGGCCTCGTCGAGAGCGAGGGGGACCAGCACGTCGATGTCCGGATTGCCCGGAAAACGGAAATCCTCCGGCAGGACGCCGATCACCGTGACGCTGCCGCTCGTCAGGTCGAGCGTGGCCCGGCCCGGCGCCGCCCCGGGGCCGGCGAGGCGCCCCCAGAGGCGCTGGCTGACCAGGGCCACCCGCGGGCCGTTGAGGCGGTCCTCCTCGGGCGCGAAGTCGCGGCCGGCCGCCGGCTGCACGCCGAGGGTGGACAGGAAATTGGCCGACACCCGGGCCGCCCGCAGGCGCTCCGGCTGATCCGGCCCCCGCCAGGTCATGCTCACGTTGTCGCTGAAGGCGGCGAGGGTGGGCAGGGTCCGGCTGGTCTCCCGCCAGGTCAGATAGTCGGCGCCGCTCAGCATCTCCAGGTCGATCTCGCGGACGTGGTTGCTCACCCAGACCAGGCCGCCGGGATCGCGGTAGGGGAGGGGGCGCAGCAGCACGGCGTTGACCACGCTGAACAGGGCCGTGTCGGCGCCGATCCCGAGGGCGAGGGTCAGCACGGCCACGGCGGTGAACGCGGGCCGGGCGGCGAGCGCCCGGAACGCGAGACGGAGGTCGGAAAACAATCGATCCATGCGGGGGTCTCCTGACAGCCGGCCGGTCCGCGGAGTGGCCGCCGCCCTCCCGGACGAGGGCGGCGGCGGGAGTCGCTGCGGTCTCTCCTACAAACGCCCGGTCGGCAGCGGAGTTCCCGCTCGCTATTAGTGTGGAGCGGAGACGGACCGACTCACTCCGGTACAATCCCGCCCGTCATGGAGCAGACTCCTCAATCGACCTATCGCTGGATTGGCAACGATCGCGCCCTGGCCGAGGCGGCCCGGGCCTGGAAGGGGGCTCCGGCCCTCGGACTCGACACCGAATTCGTCCGCGAGCGGACGTTCTACCACCGCCTGGGCCTGATCCAGCTCTCCGACGGGCGGGCCAACTATCTGATCGACCCCCTGGCGGTGAAGGACCTCGGGCCCTTCGTCGAGGTCCTCGGGGCGCCCGAGACCGTCAAGATCCTCCACTCGGCCAGCGAAGACGTCGAGGTCTTCCACCGCCGCCTGGGGACCCTGCCCGCCCCCCTGTTCGACACCCAGGTGGCCGCCGCCCTCGCCGGGGTCGGCCCCTCGCTCAGCTACCAGAAGCTGGTCGCCGCCCTCTTCGGCCAGGAGATCCCCAAGGGGGAGACCCGCACCGACTGGCTGGC
This sequence comes from Thermoanaerobaculia bacterium, assembly GCA_036263295.1. GTDB lineage: Bacteria > Acidobacteriota > Thermoanaerobaculia > Multivoradales > UBA5704 > DATAHG01. The sequence continues at coordinate 8,873 of DATAHG010000571.1, forward strand.
CCGCCCGCTCTCCTCCGCCCAGCTCGCTTACGCCGCGGAGGACGTCGCCTTCCTTCTGCCGATCCACCGCGAGCTGGAGGCCCGCCTCGCCGAGCTGGGGCGGAGCGCCTGGGCCCGCGAGGACTCCGCCGCCCTGCTCGACACCGGCCGTTTCGAGGAGGACTTCGACTCCGCCTATCTCCGCATCAAGGGGGCAGGCCGCCTCAACCGGCGCCAGCTCGGCGTCCTTCAGGTCCTCGCCGCCTGGCGCGAGCAGGAGGCCCGGCGGCGCGACCTGCCGCGCAATTTCGTGCTGCGCGAGGCGCTCCTCCTCGACCTCGCGATCCGCCAGCCCAAGCTCGCCAAGGACTTGCCGGCCCTGCCCTCGTTCGACGCCGACCAGGCGGCCCGCGACGGCGAGGTCTGGCTGGACCTGCTGCGCGCCGCCCTGGACCGCCCCGACGCGGAGCTGCCGAGCCAGCCCGACCGGGTGGCCTTCTCGCCCGCCGTCCGCGACCTGGAGCAGAAGCTGCGCGACCGCGTGCGGGAAAAGGCGGCCGAGCTCGGCCTGCCGCCGGAGATCCTCGCCCCCCGCCGCCTCCTCAGCGCGCTGCTGATGAGCGGCCTGACGCGGGAGGAGCCCCGCCTGCCCCGCGAGCTGCGCGGCTGGCGCCGGGAGGTGATCGGCGAGATCCTGCTGCAAGAGGTGCTGGCCGCCCGCCCGCCAGGGGGTGGACCGGCCCCGGTCGAGGAGGCGGGTGAGACGGTACTTTAAGTTTTTCTGGATCTTCTTTCCGCCCCCCTTCCGTTTTGAAAAATCCGATCTTGGGTTGGATTCGCAGATGATGTAGACTCTGGCTCATGAGTCCGACAGTCGACGACGAGGTCAAGCGAGCGACCAAGCTGCTGGAGACGGTCATGCAAGCGGCGGGGCTGACCCGCAAGGAGCTGGACCAGCGTCTCGGGGCGGGGCCGGGCTACATCAGCCAGGTGCTGACCGGCCGCATGGAGCTCAAATATCGCCACATCATCGCGATCCTGCGGGCGCTGGACGTGGATCCGGGAGCCTTCTTCCAGAGTCTCTACCCGGAGCCGCAGTCGGCGTCGTCCGACCTGGGAGCCGTGGAGGAGCTGTTGAAGCGTCTCCAGAAGCTCGGCGTGGGAGCCGGCCGAGCCCGCCAGGAGCCCGAGCCGCAGACCGCGCCGGGCCTCGATTCGCGCGAGCTGGAGCGCCTGGTCCAGAACGCCGTGCGCACCGCCCTCGCCGAGCGCGAGGCCAGCCCGGCCGCTGGCGACGAGAACGCCGACGGGGCCGCCTCCGGGCGGCGCCGGGCCTAAAGGCGCGTTCGGCGAGATCCCACCAGGCCGGGGTGCAACGCCCCGGCCTCCGGTCTCTTCCATCCCAAAGCGCCGGAATTCCATGACAACGTCCCGAGACGTCGTCACGTTCTATCCTCACTTCGTCGCGTTCTCCCTCCACTTCGTCACGCCGCATCCGTCTTTTGTCACGCCGTCTGGGAACGTCGTCACGGTCTCTCCCCATGTCGTCACGACGGATCTCCACTTCGTCATGGAGTCTCTGTAATACGTCACGGTCTCTGGATGTTTTGTCACATCGTCTCGACGTTACGTCACGATGTCTCCACGCTTCGTCACGTCGCATCCATGCGTTGTGACGTTGTCTCTCAGCGTCGTCACGTTGTCTCGGCATTTTGTAACGGAATACCGCCGTTCCGTGACGACGCATGGAGACGTTGTCACGATGTCTCCATGCGTCGTCACGTTTTACGGAGGTTTTGTCACGTCGCGGCGGGATTTTGTCACGGAAGATCGGGGAGTTGCGACGGCATCTCCCTGTGTTGTCACCGTTTTACCAACAAATCCCGTGCCCCGGAGGGGCAAAATCTCAGTAGGCCGGGGTTTCAACCCCGGACGGGGGCTACAACCCGCCCCCTCTACCCCCGCCCCGCCTCCCGCCCGAGCCGCTGGAGATCGGCCTCGACGGCCTGCAGCAGCGCCAGGCTGGCGCCGTCCTTCCGCAAGGCCTCTTTCAGCATGAGCACGGCGCCGATCGCTTCGCGGCGGATGTTGCGGGCCCGGAACTCGGTGAGGATCTCGTCGAGCAACCGGCGGATCTCGGCGGTCCGCCCCTGGCGCAGCCAGACCGCGGCGAGGTCGAGGCCGACCAGGGCCGCGTCGTAGGGCAGCTCGGCCTGCTCGAACCCGTTGCGCACCTGGAGGAGCGCCCGCTGCGCCCGCTCGTCG
>DATAHG010000572.1:0-3102 GCA_036263295.1 Thermoanaerobaculia bacterium
TCGGCGGCCTGCTTGAGCTCCTGGCCGTGCTGGGCCATGTCCTGCTCGAGGCGGTGGCGCCGGTAGTTGCCCTTCTCGACCTCCATGTGGGCCTGCTGGGCGCGCTGGCGGACGCCGCTGATCGCGTCGGACGCCGCCGTCATCTGGGCGCGCAGCGAGTCCACCCGCGAGGAGACCTGCTTGAGGTCGCGCTCGGAGGAGGCGATCTGGTGCTCGTCTTCCTCGACGGCGCGGGCGGCCTGATCGCGCTCGACCTCCAGCTCGCGGCGGCGGTCCTCCAGCATCTCCAGGGCTTCGACGTGGCTGGCAATCTCCTGCTCGCGGCGGTCGGCGAGGGCGCGCCCCTGGGCCGCCCGCTCGCCGATGTCCACCACGGTCTGGCGGTTGGCCTTGAGGAACTCCTGGCGCCCCTCGATCTGGGCGGCGAGCTCGGCCACCTTCTGGTGGCGCTCGGCCATGGCGCGGGCCATCTCGTCGAGCTGCTGGCGGCCGGCGGCGAGGCCGGCCTCGTCGCGGTGCAGCTCGGCGGCGAGCCCGGCCTCCTGCGAGGTGGTCTCGGCCAGCTTCGTCTTGATCTCGTCGAGGCGGGCGAAGAGGGCGCTCCAGCGGCCGAGGAGGACCTTCTCCAGCAGCTCGCGGTACTCGGCCTCCTTCTCCTGGTAGCGCCGGGCGGCGCTCGCCTGGCGCTTCAAGGAGCGCAGGGCGCGCTCGACCTCGCCGACCACGTCGTCGAGGCGCAGCAGGTTGGCCGTGGCCTCTTCCAGCTTGACCTCGGCGATGCTCTTGCGCGCCTTGTAGCGGGTGATGCCGGCCGCCTCCTCGATGAGCTTGCGGCGCTCCTGCGGCTTGCCGGAGAGGATCATGCCGATCTTCCCCTGCTCGATGACGGAGTAGGCCCGGATGCCCAGGCCGGTGTCCATCAGCAGGTCGCGGATCTCCTTGAGCGTCACCCGCTTGCCATTCAGGCGGTACTGGCTCTCGCCGCCGCGGAACACCCGGCGGCCGATGGTGACCCGGCCGTCCTCGGCGCGCGGGAACGACGGATCGGTGCGCAGGGTGAGCACGCACTCGGCCATCCCCAGCGGCTTGCGGGAGTCCGTGCCGTTGAAGATGACGTCCTCCATCGTGCCGCCGCGCAGGCTCTTGGCGCTCTGCTCGCCGAGCACCCAGGTCATGGCGTCCGACAGGTTGCTCTTGCCGCACCCGTTGGGGCCGACGATCGCGGTGATGCCGCCCGCGAAATCGACCTTGACCGGGTCGACGAAGGATTTGAAACCGGAGATTTCGAGCCGTTCGACTTTCAGCATGTTGGACTCCCCGAAGCGCGAAGGGCAGGATAGCAGAGGCCGGGGAGCACCACAAGACATGGGGAAAGGGCGGAGAGGGCGTACTAGATGTGGTGTCGGAGCCTCCGCCTGAGTACCGCCTGCGCCGAGCCTGCAGAGGGCATCGAGCCCGGCGGGGAAGTCCTCGGTAGCTCGTTTCAAGCCCGCGAACTGGCACGGCCACTGCATGGGGGAGGCGGCCGAGCGCGACCATGATCCAGCCTGACTCGACACCCGATTCGGAAGCACCCTTCCTGTCCGGAGGGGGGGAGATGGGCGCCCGGATGCGCGCCATGGACTGGGCGGTGACGCCGCTCGGTCCGGCCCACCAGTGGCCCCAGAGCCTGAAGACCGCGGTGCGCATCATGCTCACCTCCCGCCAGGCGATGTTCGTCTGGTGGGGGGAGGAGCTGATCAACCTCTACAACGACGCCTACCGGGCGATCGTCGGGGGCAAGCATCCGGAGGCCCTGGGACAGCCCGCCACGGTGGTCTGGCGGGAGATCTGGGACCAGGTGGGGCCGCGCGCCGAGTCGGCGATCCGCCGCAACGAGGGGACTTATGACGAGGCGCTCCGCCTCATCATGGAGCGCCACGGCTACCCCGAGGAGACCTACTACACGTTCTCCTACAGCCCGGTCCCCGACGACGAGGGGGGGACCGGCGGCATCCTCTGCGCCAATACCGAGGAGACCCGGCGCATCCTCGGGGAGCGCCAGCTCGGGCTGCTGCGGGAGCTGGCGGCGCGGACGGTCGATGCCCGCACCTTCGGGGAGGCGTGCAGCCGCAGCGCCGCCTGCCTGGAGACCAATCGGCTGGACCTGCCGTTCGCGATGATCTACCTGGTCGAGCCGGAGCACCGCCAGGTCCGGCTCGCCGGCCGGGCCGGCTTCGCGGACCGTGATCCGGAGCTCTGCCCGGAGTCCGCCGACCTCGACGCCCCCGGCTTCTGGCCCTTCGGGGAGGTGGCGCGCGCCCACCAGGCCCGCGAGGTCGATCTCACCGCCCTGGCGGACCGCCTGCCGAGCGGCGCCTGGGACCGCCCCCCCTGCCGGGCCGTGGCGCTGCCGATCGCTTCGGCCGGCCAGGCCGGCCAGGCCGGCATCCTGATCGCCGGCCTCAACCCGTACCGCCTGTTCGACGACGGCTACCGCGGCTTCCTCGAGCTGATCGCGGCCCAGATCGCGGCCGGCCTGGGGAGCGCCCAGGCCTACGAGGAGGAGCGCCGGCGGGCGGAGGCCCTGGCCGAGCTCGACCGCGCCAAGACCGCCTTCTTCTCGAACGTCAGCCATGAGTTCCGCACCCCGCTCACCCTCATGCTCGGGCCGCTCGACGACCTGCTCTCCGGGACGGAGCCCGGCGGTATTGGAGGGGAAGGGGGAGCGGGAGCGCTCGCGCCCGAGAGCCGCGAGATGCTCACCCTGGTGCGGCGCAACGGCCAGCGGCTCCTCAAGCTGGTCAACACGCTGCTCGACTTCTCCCGCATCGAGGCCGGCCGGGTGCAGGCGGTCTACGAGCCGATCGACCTCGCCGCCGCCACCGTCGAGTTGGCGAGCGTCTTCCGCTCGGCGGTGGAGCGGGCCGGGATGCGGCTGGTCATCGACTGCCCGCCCCTGCCGGAGGCGGTCTACGTGGACCGCGACATGTGGGAGAAGATCGTCCTCAACCTGGTGTCGAACGCCTTCAAGTACACGCTCGAAGGGGAGATCCGGGTGGCGTTGCGGGCGGCCGGCGGCGCGGCGGTCCTGACCGTCGAGGACACCGGGATCGGCATCCC
>DATAHG010000573.1:0-8675 GCA_036263295.1 Thermoanaerobaculia bacterium
ACGATCTCGTAGCTCGCCCCGCCGACCGTCACCTCGGCGCCGACCCCCTTGCCGAGCAGGCCCTTCGCGAGGTCCGACTCGTAGGAGATGATGTCCTCCTCCGGCTTGCTCTCCCAGGGGCCGAGGATGGTCATCACCCGCTCGCCGCCTTCCGCCTTCAGGCGGACCTTCGAGCCGATGCGCACCTCGGACAGCTCGGCCCCGATGGTGTCGATCGGACGGGCGCGCGACAGCTCGGCGTTGAGCGAGGCGGCGCGGGCATTCAGGTACTCGTGGCGCTGGCGGGCCGACTTGTACTCGAAGTTCTCGCGCAGGTCGCCCATCGCCCGCGCCTCTTCGATCGCCTTACGGTTGGCCGGGATGTCCTTCGCGAGGATCTCCTGCAGCTCCGCCCGCTTGGCGTCGATCGACTCGGGGGTGGCGTAGAGCGCCGCCAGCTCGGTCTCTTCCTTGCGCAGCGACTGGAAGCGGAGCTGGAGGGCGTTGACGAGCTGCTCGCGCTGGTAGGGCTCCAGGTTCGAGGCGCGGTTGACCGCGTCTTCGGCCTGCGGAGCCTGGTCCTCGGTGAGATGGGCCATCAGGCGCGGCACGGTGCCGCCCGACTCGGCCAGGGCCAGAAGGCGCAGGCGGTAGGGGGCGAACTCGTCGCGGCTCGGGCTCGCCAGGATCTGCTGCAGGAGGCGCAGCGAATTGCGCGAGCGCAGGGCCTCGTCGTTGGCCGCGCGCTCGGCGAGCCAGGTGAAGGCGGCCGGCTGGCGGTGCGGCTGGGCGAGCAGCTTGTCGAGGATGCGGTCGACCTCCTTGGGGCTCTCCGAGGCCAGGCCGTCGGCCAGCAGATCGAGGGTGCGCGGGTCGGTCTCGCGGCTGATCGCGTCGCGGAAGACCGCCGGCCAGTCCTTGCGGCGCTCGCGCAGCATCACGTAGGCACGCTCGCGCAGCAGCCGGTCGTCGATCCCGGAGAAGAGCCGCGGCAGGTCGCGGCGCTCCAACAGCTCCTCCGGATGCCAGTCCACGTCCTCGGGGGCGCCGCCGGTGCGCTCCAGGGCGAACCAGATCTCGAAGGCGAGACCGGGGTCGGAGTCGATGGCGCCTTCGGCGATCTTGACCATCTCGGCCGCCATGCGGTCGCGCAGCTCGCGGTCGCGGGCGCCCTCGCGGCGCAGCAGCTCCATGCGGCGGCGCGGGTTCGCCTTGGTGAAGGCCCGCCAGACCGTCTCCTGGGCGTCGCCGCTGCTCTCGGCCCAGCGGTAGGTCTGGCGCGCGCCGGTGCCGCTGGAGACCACCTGCGGGTGCTTGCGGGCGGCCGACCACCAGGAGGTCCAGCCGGACTCGGCGACGATGCCGGCCAGGGCGTCGCGCACCTCGCCGGCGGTGAGCGGCCGGTCGTAGCTGAGCAGGGTCACCTTGAGCAGCTCGGGCGGCGCCAGGGCCTTGAGGACCTGGGGCTCTTCGAGCTTGCGCCGCAGCACGTGCTCCTTGGGCAGGGCGCGCAGCAGCTTGGCGGCGGCCTTGAAGCCGACGGCGAGGCCGCGGTTCCGTTCGAAGTCCACCCGGAAGCTTTCGAGGCCGAGGTTGACCTCGATCACCCGGCCCACCCCCTTGCCCTCCATCGCGACCACCGAGCCGACGTCGAAGGCGAGCAGGCCGGTCAGGCGCTCGACCTTCTCCCACATCTTGGGCAGGTCGCCGGGGGCCTTGTTGATGCCGACCGCCTCGGAGAGCGCCTTGAAGTTGGACTGGCCGCCGTACATCTTTTCGAGGGTGGAGACGACCGCGGAGTGCATCTTGTCGGCCGGCAGGAGCAGGTGGCCGGCGCGCTGAAGGAGCTTCAGGCGCAAGGGCCAGCGGCCGGCGCGGAGCTGCTCGTCGAGCAGCTCCAGCAGGACGCGCGCCCGTTTGTCCTCGCCGTTGCCGGAGAGCGCCCGGGCGACGCCGACGAAGTAATCGAGATCGGTGGGGTCCTGGCCGATGCGGGCGAGCCAGTCAGCTTCGAGCGCCTCGAAGTTCCCCTTTTCGAGTTGGTTTTGAGTGTCACGCGAAATGGCCATAGAGAACACGGAAGATAACAGATTCGCTCCGCCTCCGGCTTCGATCGGGCCCGAGATCCGTTAAGCTAGTCGCCAAATGTCCGAGCTGTCCGCCCCGCAAGCCGATCGGCTCACCGATCCGATCGAGCCGGAGCCCGTCTCCGAGCTGGAGCGGCGGCTGCGCGAAGCGGGTGCCGAGGAGCTGCTGGCGCTGCTCGACGAGCACCTGGAGCACCTGGAGGTGCCGGCGGTCCGCCAGGCGCTGCGCAACTCGCACGCCACGGCCGAGGCGGTTGAGCGCATCGCCGGCCAGACGCGGTTGCTGGCGTTCTATGAAGTGAAGCGCGCCGTGGCGCTGCATCCGCGCACGCCGGAGACGCTCGCCCTGCGCTTCGTGCCCGGCCTGTTCTGGCGCGATCTGACCGCCCTCGCGCTCGACATGCGGGTGCGGCCGCAGGTGCGGCGCGCCGCCGAGATCCATCTCACCGCCCGGCTGGCGGAGCTGTCGGTGGGGGAGAAGGTCGCGCTGGCACGGCGGGCGAGCCCGGGCATCCTCGCCCAGCTCCGGCACGACCCCAGCCCGCGCGTCTTCGCCGCCCTGCTCGACAATCCGCGGCTGACCGAAGGGACTCTCATGCCGGTGGCGCTGGGCCCTGGCACGCCGTCGCCGGTCCTCGCGGTGCTGGCGGCCGACCGGCGGTGGGGGGCGCGGTACCCGCTGCAGGTGGCCTTGTCGCGCCATCCCAATACGCCGCTCGAAACCGCCCTGCGGATCCTGCCGCGCCTGCGCAAGCTCGATTTGAAAGGGGTCGCCGCCGATCCGCGGGCCCCCGAAGCGGTCCGCCAACGGGCGCGGCTCTTGCTGGGAGAAGCATTTTGACGCGGCCCTCCGCCACCGATCTCATTGACCCGGAAGGGAGTGCCGCGTAGAGTTATGGCTCGCGTGCGCAACAACGTGTCGAAAAAACCGAGAATGCCTCCTCGCCGAACTGAAACCGAGACCAGCCGCGAAGACGACGTCAAGGCTTCGGGTCCGGTTTCGTCCACCGGCTCGTCCGCCTCCGGCTCCGCCGGCGGCAAACGCACGCCCGGGCGGCAGCCGCCATGGGACAAGGAAAAGGGCGGCGCCGGCGGGGGCGGCCCCGAGGGGGGCTCCTTCGGAACGTGGCTGCGCCGTCAGCGCGAGGTCCGCCAGATCAGCCTGCGCGAGGTGGCGGACCGCACCAAGATCAGCCTGCGCTATTTGGAGGCGATGGAGGAGGACCGCTTCGACGTCCTGCCGGCGCCGGTTTTCGCCAAGGGCTTCCTGCGCGAGTACGCGCGCTACGTCGGCCTGTCGCCCGACGAGGTGGTCAACCACTACCTGGCGGTGCAGCAGCCGCAGCCGGGGGAGGACCTCGAAGAGACGATGATCGGCAAGGTGGTGAAGGCCGCCAAGGCCGAGCGCAAGGCGCGGGCGCGGAGCTGGGGCTACGCCGTTTTCGTGGTCCTGGCGGCGCTCGCCATCCTCGGCCTGGTCTGGCTGTTCTCCCACCTGGCGCAGAAGCGCAGCCAGGATCCGGCGGCCAGCTCGCCGCCGCCGCCGATCGCCGCTCCCCCCACCGATACGGTCCAGGCCGCCTCCTTGCCGGCGCCGGCCGAGGCCCCCAAGGCGCCGCTGGAGGTCACTCTCGACTTCACCGACGACTGCTGGGTGCAGGCGGTGATCGACGGCAAGAACCACATCGAGGAGCAGCGCGTGCAGGGTGAGTCGATGCCGATCCTCGCCCAGGAGAGCGTCCAGCTCACCCTCGGCAATGCCGGCGGCGTCGAGATCCAGGTCAACGGGCGCCCGATCGACCTCAAGCTGAAGAAGGGGGAGGTCCTGCGCGATTATCTGATCACCCCCGAGACCCTCCGGACGCTGCAGGAACAGGACAAAAAAGGGGCCTCGTAGCCGTGGCCGACAGCCAGGCCTCTCTGTTGGAGCAGGTCCGGTCGGGTGGCAACCGCCAGCTCCAGACCCTGGCGGCGAGCGGACTCCTGCCGATCCCGCTGGAACAGCTCCTGCCGGTGCAGGTGGAGATCGCCCTGGGGGGCGATCCCGAGCTCGCCAGCCGCGCCGCCGACAGCCTGCTCACGTCCGATCCCAAGATGCTCTCCGGCTTCCTCGAACGGGAGGCGGGCGGGTCGGTCCTGGAGTTCTTCGCCGGGCGGTCCACCCACTTCCTGGTCCTCGAGACCATCCTGCGGCGGCGCGACGTGCCGCGCCGCCTGCTGGTCGATCTCGCGCGGCGCATCCCGGCCGAGCTGCAGGAGGTCCTGATCCTGCGCCAGGACGCGATCGTCGAGGAGCCCGCCATCCTCGACGCGCTGGAGCAGAACCCCGACATCACCGGCTACGTCGGGCGGCGCATCAACGAATACCGCGAGCATCTCCTCCCCCAGGTCCGCCAGCGGCCGGAGCCCCTGCCGGAGGGGCAGTACGCGGAGGCGACCGACGAGGAGCTGGAAGCGGCCATCGCGAACGTCCAGAGCCTGCCGGCCGAGGGGGAGGTCGAGGAGAAGACCGGGCTGTCGGAAGGGCAGATCCGCATGCTGCCGGTCCCCGCCCGGCTCCGCCTCACCCGCAACGCCCCGCGCACCCTGCGCGCCATGCTGCTGCGCGACTCGAATACCCTGGTGGCGGTCTCGGTGCTCGTCAACAACAGCCTGTCGGACCAGGAGGTGGAGCAGATCGCCAGCAGCCGCGCCGTGATCGATGAAGTGTTGACCGCCATCGCCAAGCGGCGCGAGTGGGTCGCCAAGTACAACATCGCCCGCTCCCTGATCTTCAATCCGCGCACGCCGGTCGGCGTCACCATGCGTCTGATCCCCCGCCTGTCCGTCCGCGACCTCAAAGAGCTGGGCCGCGACAAGAATGTGCCCGACGCGGTTCGATCTACGGGGCTCCGTTTGTATAGAATCAAGCAACAATAGGACGTCGACATGGCCAAGGACTTCTACGGTGTCCTCGGAGTGGCGCGCAACGCGACCGAGGAGCAGATCCGCCAGCGATTCCGGGAGCTCGCCCGGCAACGTCATCCCGACCGTTTCCACGGGGCGGAGAAGGAGCGTGCCGAGACGGAGTTCCAGGACATCACCCAGGCTTTCAACGTGCTTTCGGACCCCGAGCGGCGCCGCCAGCACGACCTGGAGATGGCGCGCCCGGCCGCGTCGTCGGGGCCGGACCCGGCCATGCTGGCGCGGACCTACCTGCAGCGCGGCGTCAAGGCCTACAAGGAGAAGAGCTACCTGGAGGCGGCCGAGAACTTCGATCGCGCCACCCAGGCGGAGCCCGGCAACGGACAGGCCTGGCACCACCTGGCCCTCGCCTGTAGTCAGCAGGCGAGCTGGCTGCCGCGGGCCGTCATCGCGATCGAGAAGGCCTGCGCCCTGGAGCCGATGAACGCGGCGTATCTCAAGCAGGGGGGGCGCATCTGCGCCCTCGCCGGCCAGAACGACCTCGCCGCCAACTATTACCGCAAGGCGATCGAATGGGGGGATGACGACCCCGCGGTCCGCCGGGCGCTCGACGAGCTGACCAGCCCCTCCCCGCGGCGCGGGCTGTTCGGAAAGGCCGGCTGATGCTCCGCATCAAGGCGTGCGGTCTCTCGGACGTGGGGCTCACCCGGGCCCACAACGAGGACTATTTCGAGATCGATCCGCGCCACCGGCTCTACGTGGTGGCCGACGGGATGGGCGGACACAACCACGGCGAGGTGGCGGCCCAGATCGCCGTCAACACGATCCGCAAGTACGTCGAGGAGAGCGCCGACCGCGACGGCACCTGGGCCACCGGCATGGACTCCCGCCTGGCCCGCCATTCGAACGTGCTCAAGCTCGCGGTGCGCGACGCCCACCGCCACGTGCTCCAGGCGATCAGCCGCGACGGCTCCCTCTACGGCATGGGCACGACGGTGGTCGGCTTCATGCTCGACGGCCGCATCGGCGCCGTCGCCCACGTCGGCGACAGCCGCGCCTACCGCCTGCGCAACGGCCGCCTCGACCAACTCACCCAGGATCACACCTGGGTCAACGAGCAGGTGGTGGCGGGCTTCCTCTCCAAGGAGCAGGCGCGCACGCACCCGCTCAAGAACGTGGTCACCCGCGCCCTCGGCGGCGAGAGCGACGTGCTGGTCGATCTGCGCGAGATCGAGGTCGAGCCGGGCGACGTCTACCTGCTCTGCTCGGACGGCCTGACCGGCATGCTGTCGGACGCCGACCTCCGCGAACGTCTCGACTCCGGCCGCCCCCTCCAGGAGGTCTGCCGCTCCCTGATCGAGGACTCCAACGCCCGCGGCGGCATCGACAACATCACCGTCGTGCTGCTGGCGGTCGAGGAGATCGCCGACGAGGAAGAGGGGGAGGAGACGCGGTAGGCAGCCTGCCCATCGCCGTCCTCGGCGGCGGCCCGGCCGGCGGCGCCGCCGCGCTTGCCCTGGCGCGAGGAGGCGCCGAGGTCGATCTCTACCTGCCGGAACGCCCGGGGGAAAAGCCTTGCGGCGGCGCGGTGCCCGAGTGGGTGCTGCCGCAACTCGCCGGCTTCGATCCGGCGCCCCTCCCGGCGGTCCGCGGCCCCCGGGCCGTCCTCGAAAACTCCCGCGGTGGCGCGGTCGAAATCTCCCTCGAAGGCATCCGCCTGTTCCGGCGGCGCGACCTCGATCGCGCCCTGGTGGAGGCGGCCGTGGCGGCCGGCGCGCGCCCGCGGCCGGTCCGGGCCGAGCGCCTCGATCTGCTGGACGGGGAGGTGCGGGTGACGGCCGGCGGCGCGACCCGCTCCTATGCCTGGGCGGTCGGGGCGGACGGCGCCCGCGGCCTGTCGCGCCGGAGCCTCGGGCTCGCGCCCTCCCCGGGGGACAGCCTCGGCCTGGGCGGATCGCTCTCGGGCTTCGATTGGGACCGCCTGGTTCTCGCCTTCCCCGACCTCGGCGACTCCTACCTCTGGATCTTCCCCCGGCCGGGCGGCGCCTCGGTCGGCATCGCCTACACGCCGGGCACCCTGTCCGACCGGGCGGCGCGCGCCGGCCTAGACTCCTTCCTCGACCGCCACCTGCCGGCCGGCTGGCGGAGCCTGCCGGGGCCGCGCTACCGCTATCCGATCCCGGTCTATGGAGAGGCGACGCTGCCGTCCCTGCGGCGCGGCCACGCCCGGCGCGTGCTGCTCGCCGGAGACGCGGCGGCGCTCGCCGATCCGCTGACCCGGGAGGGGATCCGCTACGGCTTCCTGTCGGGACTGTGGGCGGCGGAGGCGCTGCTGGAAGGGGAGCCCGGACGCTATCCGGAACGGATTGCGACGGAGATAGGCGGGGAGTTGGAGCGGGCCGGCAGGGCCCGCGACCTGTTCTTCGCAGGCGGGGTGGGGCGGTGGATGGTGCCAGCTGCCCGCCTCCACCCCGGGATCCGCAGCGTCCTCGCCGACCTGCTCGCCTGCCGCCAGCCCTACCGGGGCCTGCGGCGGCGGCTGCTCAGGTCGGCGTTTTACGAACCGTACTCGTAACCCTTGCGGGCGCGGAGCCGGAACTGCGGGTTGACCGTGTCAACCTCGACGTTCTGGAAGCCCGTCTTGCCCGCCGGATGCTCGCTGCGGTAGCTCAGCAGGTAGTAACCGCTGTTCTCCTCGGAAAGCTGGCGCAACGGGGCCTTGAAGTTGGTGAAGTTGAAGTAGTACTGGCCGCCGGTGTCGGTCGCGAGCTGGGTCATCGGGTCGGCGAGCGGGTTGCGCAGCGCCTCCGCCGGCGACAGGTCGACCGGATAGACCGCGACGTTATTGTCGTTGAGCGCGTTCACCATGCCGGGGTAGTAGCGGCGGTCCGGCTTGAACTGCCCGAAGGCGTCCGGACGGCCGAAGCCGTTGGTGAACAGCACCAGGTTCTTGCGCCCGACCACGTTGCCGCCGGCCTCGGCCAGCAGTTGGATGGCGTCGTAGATGTTGGTGGTCTTGTCGCGCAACGCCGTGCCCTGCGGCAGGTTGGCGAACAGGGACGCGCCGCCGTCCTTGCGGATCCGCGACGGCCAGTTGCCGTCGTCGTTGCCCTTCATGACCTGCGAGATGGCGTTCTGCAGGACCGCCTGGTCGTGGGTGAAGTCCTGGTACAGCTTGAGCTTCTTGTCGTAGCTCACCACCGCGACCCAATCGTTCGGCAGGATCTCGCGGATCCATTCGCGGGCGCGCTGGGTGGCCTCCATCTGCTGCGAGAGCAGGCGGGGAGCCTCGGCGCTGGCGTCCTTCTGGTCCTCGAAGAAGAGGACGAAGTAGCGGTCCTCCGGCACCCGGTCGACCTGAACGCCCTTCTGGTCGAGGGACGACGAATCGACCAGCTTGCGGTTGCTGTAGAAGGAGACCCCGGTGAGCTCGACCGGCTTGCCGTCCTCCTTCACCACGAAATCGTTCTTGTCGAGGCCGACGATGACGTTGCCCTTGGCGTCCGTCACCAGGACGTCGAGCAGCACCTCGTTGACGTTGACCTCGCCCTGGAACTGGGCCTGCGGCTCCTGGGCGGGCTCCTGCGCGGCGACCGGCTGGCCGAAGCCGAAAGCCGTGAAAGCCGCGAGCAGGGCGAGCCCGGCCGCGCGAAGCGGGTTGTGCATGTCTTTACTCCTCAGTCCGTTCTCGGACATGGTCTTCTT
>DATAHG010000574.1:0-3516 GCA_036263295.1 Thermoanaerobaculia bacterium
ACCTGGGAGCCGGGGCCGCCGTACTGGTAGACGATCACGGGATAGCGCCGCGACGGGTCGAACCCGGCCGGCTTGAGGATCCGCGCCGGCAGCCGTACTCCGTCCGGGCCGGGGATGGTCAGCAGCTCCCACTTCGGCAGCGTCGCCGGGTCATACCCCGGAGGAGCCTGGAAGGGGAGAGGGACCGCCGAGGCTACCGGGGCAAGCGCCCGCCGCACCTCCAGCCGCGGCACCGTCTCCGCGGTGCTCCAGGTGTGGACCCAGGACTTGCCGTCCGGCGCCACCAGGGCGGAGTGGGTGCCCGGCTCGGGCGTCAGCTCCTCGAAGCGGTCCGCATCCAGCCGCGCCCGCAGGACGTGGCGCTCGGCGGCGCCCAGCTCCTTCGTGCTGAAGGCGGTGAAGACCACCCAGCCGTCCGGCGTCACGCTGTTGAGCGCGGTGACCGACCACCCCTCCGGCGTCACCGCCCGGAGCCGCCGGCCGTCCTTGTCGTAGAGGTAGAGACGGCGCCAGTTGCTCTCCTCCGAGCCCCAGAGGAAACGGCCGTCCGGCAGGTACTCAAAGCCCGGGCCGAGATTGACCCAGGTCGGCCAGGAGTCGGAAAGCAGGGTCGAGCAGCGGCCGTCTACCGCGGCGCACCGCAGAAGGTCCAGCTTCCTCTGGTCGCGGCTGAGCTTCTGGATCGCTACGTCGCCGGACGGGGACCAGCCCACGCGGGCGAGGTAGGAGTCCTCCTCGCCGGTCGCCATCCAGGTCGTCTGGCCGCTCTCGAGATCGAGGACGCCGACCCGCACCTCGGGATTGGGCTCCCCCGGCCGCGGGTACTTCTGGTCGGCCACGGTCGGATTGAGGATCGCCAGGTTGGCGATCGGGTAGGTCTCGACCGCCCGCTCGTCGAAACGGTAATAGGCGATCCGCTTGCCATCGGGGCTCCACCAGAAACCGGTGGCGTCGCGCTCCCAGATCTCCTCCCAGTAGACCCAGTCGGTGGTGCCGTTCAGAAAGACGTCCTTCTGGCCGTCCGTGGTCAGGGCCCGCTCCTTGCCGGAGGCGAGGTCCAGGAGGACGAGGTCGTAGTCCCGCACGAAGGCGAGACGGGAGCCGTCGGGGGAGAACTTGGGGTCCTCCTCGGGAGCCGGGGTGCGGGTCAGCTGGCGCAGGCTCCGGTTCCCCAGGGTGTAGAGGTAGAGATCGCCGTCCACGGTGAGGAGCAGGCTGTCCCCCCGGGGCGACCACAGATAGTCTTCGACCTGAAAGCCGGCGTCGTCCCGCGCCGCCGCCTCGGCGGGCTGGGAGCGTCCCAACTCGGCGGTGCGGAAGAGCGCCTCGCGCTTCCCCGTCGCCGGGTCGAGCGACCAGAGGGCCTCCCCTTCCTCGTCCCAGAAGAACGTCAGCCGGACGCCGCCGGGTTTCTCCGGCGACCAGGCCACCTGGGTGGGGCGGGTTCCCGAGGCGTTGGGCGCGGAGACCGCCCGCAGGGTGGCGCTGTCCACCTGGCCATCCACCTGAGAGAATGCCGGGAGCGCGAGGAGAGCGAGACAGCCGGCCACGAGGGCGGAGCGGGTCGAGTGCATGGGGCCTCCTGGAGTTTTAGAGCCGGACCGGATTCTACTATCCCCAGGGCGGGCCCCGGCGCGGGCCGGTTTGCAACCTCGCGGCTTCCGGTCTCGTAGTGCGGGCTGTGCGAAGGAGAAACGCCATGACACAGAACATCAAGCGGCCCGGACTGCTGCCCGGGCTTGTGACCGCGGCCCTGCTCCTGGCCGGCGCCGCCACCGGGTGGGCCGAGCCGAAGAGCCGGACCTTCCGCCAGACCTACCCGGCCGGAGAGGCCGAGCTGCGGCTCGCCAACCTGGCCGGCAAGATCCAGCTCGTGCCCGGCACCGGCAACCAGGTGGTGATCGACACCACCGTCTACGCCGAGGGGGACGACGCCGCCGAGACCCAGGCGCTGCTGCAGGGCATGAAGTGGGTGAAGAGCCGCGACCGCCAGGGGCGGGACGAGTGGGCGCTCGCCTATCCGGTCGAGAAGTTCAAGGCGTTCCACTATCCGCGGCCCGGCGCCAAGCAGAAGGAGGAGTCCGGCTTCCTCGCCTTCCTGGAGAGCCTCGGCAGCAGCCAGACCAACACCACCTACCGCGGCGAGCGGGTCCGCATCTATGACCAGCGGCGCTCCTCGGCGCCGACGCTCTACGCCAACGTGAAGATCGCCCTGCCGGCGCAGAGCAACGTGGCCGTGCGCAACGTCGTCGGCCCGGTCAACGGCCAGGGAGACCTCCAGGGGACTCTGACGGTCGATACCGGCAGCGGCGACGTGCAGCTCGCCTCGCACGCCGGCAAGCTCTCGATCGACACCGGCTCGGGCGACGTAGTGGTGGGCGCCACCCGCGGCGAGACCAGCATCGACACCGGCTCGGGGGACGTGGTGGTGCGCCGGCTGGTCGGCAACGGGCTGGTGGACACCGGCTCCGGCGACGTGATCGTCGAGAACGTGGCGGCCGGCCGCGTCTCGGTGGATACCGGCTCGGGCGACGTCACGGTGCGCCAGGGCACGGCCTCGCGGGTCCTGGCCGACACCGGCTCGGGCGACGTCGAGATCCTGCGGGTCGAGCTCGAAGAGCTGGAAGCCGAAACCGGCTCGGGCAATGTGGTGGTGGACAGCTCCCTCGCCCAGGCCCGGCGGATTGTGGCCGAGACCGGCAGCGGCGACGTCAAGATCCTGGCCGGCGCCGAAGCCTCCTTCGACATCGAGTCGGACCAGGGAAGCGGCGACCTCCAGGTCGGTTACGCCGACGCCGCGCTCCGCAAGTCCGGCAAGAAGGTGGTCGGAGCCCGCCGCGGAGATGGTAAGACCCTGATCCGGGTCGAGACCGGCAGCGGGGACTGTGTGATCCGGCCGCGGGGGCAGGGGTAGGGGTAGGGCGGCTGGAATCGAGAAGAGGCGGCTGGGAGCGCCGGCATCTTGCCGGCATTTGAAATCAAGTTGCCGGCGAAGCCGGCGCTCCCTTTTCCGGCCCGGAGGGGCGGCGCGTTTGTAGGCCGGGGTTTCAACCCCGGCCTTTTGGTGTCCGGCTTCTTTTGGGTTTGACCTCTTGTGAATTCCGGTCGTCGTGCCCGGCCATCATCCGATCCGTTGTGCCATGCCGGCCCCCGGCCGGGGCTGAACCCCCGGCCTACATACGTGCCGCCCCTGCCGGGGCGGGTGGGGCGCCCTCTCCCGTGCGGGAGCACGGGGGAGGGTTGGGGAGGGGGCATCACATCTTGCTGTAGTTCGGCCCATCCCCCCCCTCGGGGGGAACCCACGTGATGATCTGGTAGGGATCCATGATGTCGCACGTCTTGCAGTGGACGCAGTTGCTGGCGTTGATCTGCAGGCGGCGGCCGGTGGGGGAGGTCGGCTCGGTGACCATCTCGTAGACCCCGGCGGGGCAGAAGCGCTGGCAGGGGTTGGCGTACTCCCGAGTACAGCGGTCGATGCAGATGCTGGTGTCGTGGACGATCAGGTGGACCGGCTGG
>DATAHG010000575.1:0-3219 GCA_036263295.1 Thermoanaerobaculia bacterium
GCCCCGGTGGCCGACGACGCCGGCCGGGTCCGATTCACCGATTTGCGGACGCCTCTCCGGCTGCGGCTGCTCGATCCGCGTTTTCTGGGCACCGTTCGCACCGGCGGGTCCGGACCGGTCGCGGTGCCGCGCCGGCGCCCCCACCTCCTGGAGGCCCTCCTCCCCTCCGGCCAGCCCGCCGCCGGGGCCGTGGTGTGCTGGGAGGGAGACCGCGTGGCCTCCACGGGTCCCGACGGCCGGATTTCGCTGGTCCTCCCCGAAGGCGAAAAGCTGACCGTCGAGGCGCCCGGGCTGTGGGCCGAGATCCCGGCCGTGAAGCCCCCAGAGGCAGGCGGGCCGGTCCCCATCCGGATCCACCTGGCGCCGCTCCAGACGCGGACCGGCCGGGTCACCGATGCTGTCTCGCGCCGTCCCCTGGCCGGCGCCTGGGTCTGGGCCGAGCCATTCCGTCCCGGGACGGTGCCGGTCCGCAGCGACGCCGAAGGCCGCTTCTCCCTGCCGCTCCCGCCGGGATGGACCGGGCGACTGTCCGCCGCCGCGGCCGGCTATCTCCCCGGTACACCCACCGCGGCCGGAGCCCAGCCGTCAGTCCTGGAGCTCCGGCCGGCGGCGGCGATTTCGGGCCGTGCCGTCGATCCGGAAGGGCACCCCATCGCCGGAGCCTGGATCGAAGCCGGCATTCCGGGTCAATCCACCAGCACACCGGGAAGGACTGCCCTGCCGCGAGTCCAGACCGCGGCGGACGGCGGCTTTCGTCTGCCCGGGCTCCTTCCTGATGGCCTCTACGAGCTGGGGGGATCCCACGCGGACTTTCCCCGCGCCACCTTGAGCGTCCGCACGGCGCCGGCCGGCCGCGCCACTCCGCCGGTGCGGCTCGTCCTCAACCGAGGGCAGATCGGCGTGGGCCGGGTCGTGGACGGCGAGGGGCAGCCGGTGGCCGGGGCGGAGGTGATCCTGCTGTCCGACTCGGAGCCGCAAGAGCTCCTCGGCGCCACCTCTGGGGCGACGGGAGAGATTGAAATCCGCCGTCTCCGGCCCGGAGCGTTCACCCTCCTGGCGAGCGGGAAAGGCTGCGGGGCGCTGGTCCGGCGCGGCGTTCAAATCCCGCCGCGCACACCGCGGGTCGCCCTGGGAGACATCGAGCTGCCGGCCCCGACGGTGATCGCGGGGCGGGTGACCGATACCCAGGGAAATCCGGTCGCCGAAGCCCAGGTTGTCGCCGCAAACCCCGAACCGGTCTACCTCCCCGGGAAGGGGCCGGAGGCGGCCTGGGGAACCCCAGGAGCTCTGACCACGGGGGCGGACGGAGGCTTTCGCTTCGAAGGCTTGCGGCCCGGCCAACGCTACTTCATTTTCGTCGCGCATCCTGACTATGCACTGGCCCGCCTCCCCGGTGTCGAGGCCCCGGCTCCCGAGCCGCTCAGAATTACCCTGACCAGGGGGCACGCTCTGACCGGCCGGGTTGTCGGCCCGGACCGTGAACCGGTCGCGGGGGCCACCCTGACCCGGGTCATCCAGACGCAGGTGACCTATGACGGAGGAGGGGGGAGCAGTGGCAGCTCGGAGCGGGTCGGCGACACCGATGCCGCCGGCCGCTTCCGGATCCCGGGCCTCGCTCCCGGTCAGATCGATCTGCGGATCGAGGCCGCGGGATATCCATGGCGCCTTCTCAAAGGGATCCAGATTCCCGCCACCGGCGATCCCGCCCCCCTGGAAATCGTTCTGGAACGGGGCGCCGTGCTCGAAGGCCGGGTGACCGACGGGCGCGGGACGGGCGTGGCGAATGCCTGGATCTCCGCCAACCCCCAGCGGCAAAGCGATACCCTGTTCGGCTCACCCGGCGTTCTCATCACGACGGATGAGGACGGCAACTTCCATAGCGCGGAGCTGAAACCCGGCCCGCACTCGATCTCGGTGGGCAGTCCAGGAGGGCGGCAGCTCCAGGCCGAAAAGGAGATCGTCCCCGGGCTCAACCGGCTCGACTTCAAGTTTCCGGCCGCGCAGGAAGTCTCGGGCTGGGTGCGGGACGACCGCGGCACGCCGCTGCCTGGAGCCCAGGTCTCGCTGGCACCCATTCCGGGAGGCACAGTCCTGGACCTGGCGACCGAAGTGGACGGCTCCTTCCGATTGACCAGCGTGGTGCCGGGACGCTACCGCGTCCAGGCCTCCAAAGAGGGCTTCTTCGAATCCTCTCCGGTCCCGGAGCTGGAGGTAGGAGAGTCGGATGTCCAGGGCCTGGAGTTGCGCCTCACCCGGTCCCCGATGGCCATCGTCGGTCGCCTCCTGGGTGTCACGCCCGAGCAACAGACCCGTTTGCGCATCGGGGCTCAGGTCCAGGGGCATGCCGGAGGCTGGGGCGAGATCCAGGGCCGCATCGACGGCCGGGGGGGCTACCGGATCTTGGAGCTGATCCCGGGAGAATGGACCGTCCATGCCTTCGACCTGCAAGGACTCGAGGCATACGGCCGGGTCCGCGTGGAGCCCGGAGCGGTGGAAACCACACTCGACCTCGATTTCAGCAGCGGGCTCACGCTGTCCGGCCGGGTCATCTCAAACGGGCAACCCCTGAGCGATGCGGGGATCGATCTCACCAGCGCCGCCAGGAGAAACAGCACCACCACGGCCTACGACGGCACATTCCGGATCGCCGGGCTGCAGCCTGGCGCCGTCACCGTGATCGTGACCCTCCCCACCCAGGGGATCAGCCAGTCACGCACTCTGACCCTCGAAGGTGACCGCGACCTCACCATCGAGATCGAGACCGGCGCCCTCAGCGGGCGCGTCCTCTCCGAGAAGACCGGGACGCCCATGGCCGGCGTCACGGTTGAGCTGGTCGCCGTCGCCTCCGGCGGGAAGGTCACCGTCTCCGGCCCCTCCGCCCTCACCGGCCCCGACGGCACCTTTATTCTTCCGACCCTCGCCGCCGGAACCTACCGGGCAACCCTCCGCGGGGGCTCTTCCAAGGTAGAGCAGACGGTCACGGTCCCCCCCGGCGGGTCCGTGAGCTTGGAGATGGTGGTGCCGGAGTAGGTGGGAACCGTTCCGGAGGGACTATTCGCCGACCTTCAGCTTCCTGGAGAGGCATTCATCCAGCAGGATGCGCATTGGCCAGGACGGCTTCTTTGGCTTCTTCCAGAGCGGCGAGCGCCTGCTCCCGGCTCACGCTGGGGAAGTCATCGAGGAACTCGTTCAAGGTGTAGCCCTGTTCGAGATAGTCGA
>DATAHG010000576.1:0-5180 GCA_036263295.1 Thermoanaerobaculia bacterium
AGCCTGTTGCAAGGGAGCGAGGTCCTCCTCCACAAGCTCCTGGAAAGCCTGGAAGACAGCCGTGAGCTGCAGCGCCGCGGAGAGGAGCTGCGCGAGCGTCTGGAGGCCGCGGAAAAACGGGCGAGAGAGCTGGGGAAAGTCCTGGGCGAGATCGAAAGCTCGCGGAGCTTCGCCGTGATCCGGGCCTGGTGGCGGCTGCGTCGCCGCCAAGCCCGTCAGCTCTCCGCGGAGTAAAGGATTTTCGGATCCTTGATGCTGAAGTCGCACCGGGTCCGGTAGGGCATGATCGGGATCAACCGGCCGTTGGTGTAACGGAGCCCCAGGTCCTCTCCGTAGGTCGCGGTCGCGTACGACTTGAGATCGATCGAGGCGGGCGGCAGAAGGAGCGACAGCGGGACGGAGCTCAGCCCCACCGAAAGGTTGACGATCGCCGTGTAGCAGGAATCGGCGATCCCCACCGCGTTATGGATCTGCTTGAGCTGGACCAGGCTGTAGAGCTTGTTGTCGCGGATGTTGCGCAGCAGGTCGAGCGTCTCTCCTTCGAGTGCGAGGCCCCCCGCGCCGAAAAGTTTTTCGATGTGGCCGAACGGCCAGAGGCTCGCCTCCCCTTCCAGGATCTCGCCGGCGTCGGTCAGCAGATCTCCCGTCTCTTCCAGCAGCCCTCCGAACCCCCCGGACTGGATCGTGGCGAGGCGCTGCCAGGTCAGCGGCGTGTCCGGGCTCTTGGTCACGAAGACCGGAGCATCGATCTGGATGGGGTAAGCCTTCAGGCCCGGCGGCAGGAGGAACCAGGCCATCTGCTTGGGAAACCCGAGCACCGTATTGCCGCAGATCATCGACCAGGGGTTGTCGACGAAGATGTAGGGCGTGAACAGACCGGCATCCACCGGCAAGCCATTCTCGAGGCGGACGATCGGAATCGCGAAATAGAACTCGTTCTGGGTCAGGTACCCCCAGTCCTTGAACGGGGGAGCCTCGGGGATCATGCGGTCGTAATGCAGGACCATCATGTAGACCAGGGGAGCAAGCGGCCGGAACCGGACGGTGCCGCTGGGATCGAGGTTCAGGTACAGATCGACGATCCCGGTGAGCTTCTGGATGTCCGCCGCCAACGGGAAGCTCCAGATCGTCACTCCCTTGAAGCTGTAGGGGGGCGGGAACTGCAGGTCGGAATATCCGGGCAGGTACGGCGGCATGAGGTCACCCCTTTCCGAGGAGACGGAGGTCCTGAATGGCTGCTGAGCGGCTTTCGGCGGCTATACTAATGACCTCCCGAGGGGACAGTCAATTTTGAGCGAAGTGAAACCCATCCGGGTGGCGGTCGTCGGCGGCGGTTGCGCCGCGATGACCGCCGCCTTCGAGCTGACCCGCCCCGAGCATCTGGGGCGCTATCAGGTCACCGTCTACCAGCAGGGCTGGCGCCTGGGGGGCAAGGGCGCCTCCGGACGCGGCGCCGCCGACCGGGTGGAGGAGCACGGTCTCCACGTCTGGATGGGGTTCTACGAGAACGCCTTCCGGGTCATGCGGGAGTGCTACGCCGAGCTCGGCCGCAATCCCGCGCGCTGCCGCGTCGCCACCTGGCGGGACGCCTTCTTCCCGGCCGCGGACGTCGGGGTCATGGAAGGGGGAGGAGACGGCTCGTGGCAGGCGTGGACCGCGAGCTTTCCGCCGATGCCGGGCCTGCCGGGCGATCCCTTCACCGAGGAGAACCCGTTCACGGTCAGCGGCTATCTCGGACGCGCGGTCCAGCTCGTGCTGACTCTCCTCGAATCGGCGCGCGCGCGCCAGGGGGGCGCAGCCACCGGGCCGGCCGCGGCCGCGCCCTCCTGGCGCGGGCTGCCGTCACCGGAGGCCATCCTCGCCGGCCTCGGACGGCTCGCGCGGCTGGGCGGGCTCGCCACGGCCGCCGGCCTCGCCGAGGGCGCGCGGGGGCTCCAGGCCCTGTTCGATCTGTGGGGCCGGGTGCCGCCGGCGCGCGGCGCCGAGGGTCCCCTCGATTTCCTGGTCGAGGCGTTCGCCGGCAGCGTCCGGCGGCTCCTCGCCGGGTGGGCGGAGACGGATGAGGAGGTGCGGCGGCTGTGGACCATCGCCGACCTCCTGCTCACCGTGGTGCGCGGCTCCGTGCGCTTCGGCCTGGTGACGGACCCGCGCGGCTTCGACGCTATCGACGGCTACGACTACCGGGAGTGGCTGGAGATCAACGGCGCGGCGCGCGCCACGATCGACTCGGCGTTCGTGCGCGGCGGCGGCTACAACCTGTCCTTCTCCTATGAGGGGGGCGACCTGGCGCGGCCGCGCACCTCGGCCGGCCAGGCGCTGCGCGGCGCGTTGCGCATGTTCTTCACCTACCGCGGCGCCTTCTTCTGGAAGATGCGCGCCGGCATGGGCGACATCGTGTTCGCGCCGCTTTACGAGGTGCTGCAGCGGCGCGGCGTGCGCTTCGAGTTCTTCCACCGCCTGGAGAACGTCCGGCTGGCCGAGGCGGCCGGGCTCGCCCCCGGCGAGCGGCCGTATGTCGAGGCTTTGGAATTCGACGTCCAGGCAAGAGTGCGCGGCGGCGTCTACCAGCCTCTGATCGACGTCCACGGCCTCCCTTGCTGGCCGGCGCGGCCCGACTATGGCCAGCTCGAGGACAGCGAGCGGCTGGAGAGGGAGGGCTGGGACTTCGAGTCCTTCTGGGACCTCCGCAAGGTGGAAACGAAAACGCTCCGAGTGGTGGAGGACTTCGATTTCGTGGTCCTCGGGGTCGGCGTCGGCGCCATCCCGCACGTCTGCCGCGAGATCGTGGCGCGCGATCCGCGCTGGCGGCGGATGGTGGAGCGCGTCCAGAGCGTCGAGACCCAGGCGTTCCAGGTCTGGATGAGCCCCGGCGTGGCCGAGCTCGGCTGGAGGGGCCCGGAAGGCGTCACCGTTTCCGGCTTCGTCGAGCCGTTCGACACCTGGGCGGACATGGCGCACCTCCTCCCCGAGGAGGGCTGGCCGGCGGAGGGGGCGCCGCGGTCGCTGGCCTATTTCTGCAGCGTCCTGCCGAGCCCGGCGGGGCCGGCGCCGGACCGCTCGCGGGCAAGCTATCCGGCCGAGCGGCGCGAGGAGGTGCGGGCGGCGGCGGTCCGCTTCCTGGAGAGCGAGGTCCGGCACCTCTGGCCGGCCGCCGCGGCGACGGAAGGCGGGTTCCGCTGGGACCTCCTGGTCGATGCCGCCGACTCTCACCAGGAAGGCGCGGAGCGTTTCGCCTCGCAGTTCTGGACCGCCAACGTCAATCCTTCGGACCGCTATACCTTGTCGCTGCCGGGGACCGCCCGGGACCGCATCTCCCCGCTCGACAATAGCTATGACAATCTGACGATCACCGGCGACTGGACCTCTTGCGGACTGATCGCCGGCTGCGTCGAGGCGGCCGTGATGTCGGGCCGGCTCGCCGCCCACGCGATCTGCCGGTCGCCTGCCCTCGCGCAGATCGTCGGCTTCGATCACCCTTGATTTTACTTTGGAGGAAGAGGAGATGGATGAGATGAGCGAGCCCCGACTCCGGCGCGACGATCCCGACCGGACCGAGCCGAACCGCAGTTTTTCCGGCACTTTCCAGCCCGACGCCGCGGGCGGCGAGGACTTCGTCACCCGCGGTGTCCGCATGGGCTACCGCCTGATCGAGGAGCAGATGCGCCGCGGCCAGCAGGTGGCCCAGGATGCGGGCACCCGCTTCGGTACCTCGCGCAGCGGCGACCTGCGCGACCTCGCGGAGCGCGCGCTGCGCTTCTACAGCGATCTGTACACCGACGCGGCGCTGTTCTGGCTCGACGCGGCCACCGCCATGACGGCGCCGGTCGATCCCGCCACGCCGGATAAATCCTCGTCCTTCACGGCGCCGACCGCTTCCCTCGCCGTGCCGATGGACATCGCGTCGTCCCGGCCCACCCGGGTCACCCTCAACGTCCAGCCCGGCGTCCGCGGCGCCTCTCTCCAGGTCCTGACCATGCGGGCCACCGATCCATCGAAGCCGCCGCTGATGGACGTCTCCTTCCAGCCGGGCGGCGAGCTGCCGGTGTTGCGGATCCGCGTGCCGAACGAGCAGCCGGCCGACGTGTACCACGGCGTGGTCTGCGACCAGCAGAGCGGAGCGGTCCTCGGCACCCTGAGCGTCGAGATCCGCGAGTCCTGAGCGGCGGAGCCCGGGTGGAACGGCCGACGACGATCCCGCCGAGCCTGGTCCCCGACGTGCTCCGGGAGTACGGCGAGCTGACCCGCGCGGCGCTCGAGCGCTATCTGCCGGCGGTGGAGCCGCGGCGCTATCTCTACGACCTCGTGGCGGACTACCCGCGGCGCGGCGGCAAGGGGATGCGCCCCAGTCTCTGCCTGGCGACCGCCCGCGCCTTCGGCGCGCGCACCGAGGAGGCGCTGGGCGCGGCGGTGGCCATCGAGCTGTTCCACAACGCCCTCCTCGTGCACGACGACATCCAGGATGAGAGCGAGGAGCGGCGCGGCGGCCCGGCCCTCCACGTCCTCCACGGCGTGCCGCTGGCGCTCAACGCCGGCGACAGCCTGGTGTTGCTGAGCCTGCGCCCGCTGCTCGAAAACCGGCTGCAGCTCGGCCAGCGGCTCACGTTGCGCATCATCGAGCTCACCGAGCGCATGGCGCGCGAGTCGTCGGAGGGGCAGGCCCTGGAGCTCGGATGGCGCCACGATAATGTGATCGATCTGAGCGACGAGGACTATCTCGAGATGGTCCTCAAAAAGACCTGTTGGCTGGGGACCATCTATCCGCTGCAGGTGGGGGCGCTGATCGGCACCCGCAACGGCGCCAGCCTCGATCCTTTCCTGCGCTTCGGCTTTTTCCTCGGAGCGGCCTTCCAGATCCGCGACGACGTGCTCAACCTGATCGGCGACCACCGCTATGGCAAGGAGATCGACGGCGACATCTGGGAGGGGAAGCGCTCCCTGATGATGGTCCACCTGCTGCGCGAGGCGGCGCCGCACGAGCGCGACCGCCTCGCCGATTTCCTGGCGCGTTCCCGGGCCGGCCGCAACGAGGGGGAGGTGCGCTGGGTGCGCGGCCTGATGGACCGCTACGGCTCCATCGAGTATGCCCAGGACCTGGCCGGCGGCCTGGCCGGCGCCGCCCTGCACGAGCACGCGCTGGCCTATGGGGGGCTGCCGGCCTCGCGCGACCGGCTGTTCACCGA
>DATAHG010000577.1:0-5400 GCA_036263295.1 Thermoanaerobaculia bacterium
CCCCCGAGGAGGAGGGTCGAGGTCTCCACCCCTTGCCGGCGGACCGCCAGGCTCACCACCAGGCCGGTGGCCCCGAGCGCCCCCGCGAAGCTCGCGATGGCGAGGAGAGGAAGGCCGAGGACGGTGCCCTCCCCCTGGAAGCGCAGGACGAGCACCGCCCCGAGCGCCGCGCCGCTCGCGATGCCCAGGGTGTAGGGCTCGGCCAGGGCGTTGCGGAAGAGGGTCTGGAAGGCGACACCCGAGACCGCGAGGCCGCCCCCCGCGAGCAGGGCGAGCAGCACCCGAGGCAGGCGGAGCTGCCAGAAGATCGCCGAGGACATGGGCTCGCCGGAGAGCACGTCCCGCAGCGACACGTCGTGGCTGCCGAGCAGCGGCGCGATCAGGAACGCCGCGAGCCAGGCGCCGAACAGGAGCAGCAGGGTGGTCCGGGGACGGAGAGTCATCAGATCAGTCGCCGTTGCGCTACGGGACCAGCTCGAGCAGGGTGACCGGCCGGTCGCCGCCGCGCACCACCTCGAAGCGGGCCTGGAACAGCTCGCCGAGAAGGTCCGGCTTCAAGATCTCGGACGGCCGCCCCACGGCGAGGACCCGGCCGGCCGAGAGGGCGAGCAGCCGGTCCCCGAGGAGGGAGGCGAAGTTGAGGTCGTGAGTGGCGATGACCACGGTGCGCTCGACGGTCGCCTTGAGGCGCAGCAGCAGGGCCGCGAGGTCGCGCTGGTGGCGGGCGTCGAGGTGGACCGTGGGCTCGTCGAGGACCAGCAGCTCGGACTCCTGGGCGAGGGCGGCGGCGATGTAGACCGCCTGGCGTTCGCCGCCGGACAGCTCGTCGAGCGGCCGGCGCCGCAGGTCCTCGATGGCGACCACCCGGAAGGCCTCGTCCACCGCCGCGAAGTCCTCGGGGCGGGGCGCCATCTGGAGGGTCGAGAGGTGGGGGTAGCGGCCGAGCAGCACCACCTCCTCGGCGGTGAGCGGCACGCGGGCCGGCCGGATCTGCGGCACGTAGGCGATCCGCCGGGCGATGGCGCGCCGCGACAGGCTCTGGAAGGAGCGCCCCTCGAAGGAGATCTCGCCAGCCGCGGGGGGGATCAGCCCGGTCAGGCAGCGCAGGAGGGTGGTCTTGCCGGCGCCGTTCGGACCCACCACCACCAGGCACTCGCCGCGCAGGATCTCCAGGTCGAGCGGACCGAGGATGGTCCTCCCCCCGGAAGCCCAGGCGAGGCCGCGGGCGACCAGGAGGGGGGATCGGGTCATTTCCCGACTCCGAGGATCGGCCGGGGAGGCCGGCTCAGGGCCGCCTCCAGGTCCTTGTAGAGCAGCGGCATGCGGGGCCCCGGGATCACCGCGTAGTCGCTCGCCAGCACCTCGACCCGGCCGGTCCGCACGGCCCCGACCTGCGGGAGCGCCGTCCAGTCGCGGCGCAGCTCCTCGATCCGGTCGGCCGGCAGCGGATCGGCCCGCAGCTCCAGGATGATTTCGGGCGAGCGCGCCACGATCTCTTCGAGCGGCACCTGGGGGTACTTGGTCGGCGAGTCGGCGAAGGCGTTCACCCCGCCGAGCCGGGTGACCAGCTCGTCGAAAAAGGTGCCCGGCCCGGCGACGGTGACGTCGGCAAGCCGACCGGCCGGGCGGCCGACCGAGATCATGACCTTGGGATGCGCTCCGCCCGGCAGGGAGCGCGGCGCGAGAGCCGCCGTCATCTCGGCCGCCAAGCGCCGTCCGGCCGCCGGCACGCCGCAGCGTTCCGCGATGAGGACGGACGTCTTCTCGACATCCGCCACGCTTTCGTTCTGGACGGTGAGAGTGTCCACCCCGAACCGGGCCAGCTTCTCCCCGAGATCCTTCTCGCTCGGGATGAGGACGGCGAGGTCCGGTTTCAAGGCAACGATCTTCTCCAGGTTCGGATTGAACAGCCCGCCGAGGCGGGGCTTCTGGTTGACCTCGGGGGGCCAGTGGTCGTAGTCCCCCACGCCGACGACGCGGTCCCCGAGCCCGAGGGCGAACAGGGTCTCGGTGACGCTGGGCGTGAGGGCGATGATGCGCCGCGGGGCGGCCGCCGCCGCCTTTTCAGGGGCATCCCCGGAGGACGGGGCCTCCCCCCGGCAGCCCAAGAGGAGCGCCGGGGCGAGGCCCAGAAAGCCCAACAGGGCGGCGGCGAGAAGCCGTGACCTCAAAAGTCGACCGCCAACCCGCCGACGAAGGTGCGGCCCGGCGAGGGGAAGCCGAGCACCTCCTGGTATTCCTTGTCGGCCGCGTTCTCGAGCCGGGCGTAGGGGGAGAGCCAGTCCAGCATCCGCCACCGGGTGGCGAGGTCGAGCCGCACATAGCTCGGGTTTTCGGCGCGCCCGAAGGTGACCGGATCGACATCGGCCCGGTCCCCGACGTAGCGCCCTTCGAGGTTGAACGTCCAGTCGCCGGGCCGGGCGGTCAGCACCAGGCCGGCGCTCTCCTTTGGACGGCGCAGCAGCTCGAGGCCGGTGTCCAGGTCCTCGGTCTCCAGCCAGGTGCCGCTCAGGCGGGCGAGGAAGATGCCCTGCCGCACTCCGACCTCCCCCTCGATTCCGCGGCTCTTGGCGCGGCCGATGTTGATGTTGCGGAAGTCCACAAAGTCGAAGCTGATCAGGTTTCTCTGACGATTCTCAAAACCCGAGAGGCCGAAGCTCCAGGGTCCGGCCTCGTGCTCGAAGCCCACCTCGACGCTACGCACGGTCTCGGGCTGGAGGTCGGGGTTGCCGCTGCCAGGGAAGAACAGCTCGCCGATCGAGGGAGCCCGGAAGGCCTCGCCGTAGCTGGCGCGCAGGCGGGTGTGCTCGGCGAGCTTCCAGACCGCGCCGCCGCGCAGGCTGTTCTTGCCGCCGAAGGCGTCGTTGTCGTCGCGGCGGACCCCCACTTCGAAGCGCAGGGGGCCGACGCCGTAGCTCGCCTGGGTGAAGACGGCCCAGGTGCGCTGGTCGGCGGCGTCGAGATCCTGGCCGAAGTTGGAGCCGGCGGTCACCTCCAGGCGCTCGACGTCGCTGCCCACGGCGATCCAGGCTTCCGGTCCGAAGCGATAGGTCGCCACGGCCCGGCCGCGCAGCGCCTCGGCCTCGGTGTCCGAGGCGCTGAACGAGGAGTCGGGGTCGCGGAAGGCGGAGTCGAAATCGGTGCGGGAGAGCTGCGCCTCGACCTCCCAGGGGCCCTGCTTGGAGCGGAACGGCAGGGCGACCTCGCGCTCCTGCCAGTCGATGTTGCGCCGCAGGGTCGGGGTCACCCCGGAGAGCGGGATGCCGACCTTCGAATCGTTGCCGCGCACCAGAAGGCCCAGGGTGGTGCCGGGGCGGAGAGTCCAGGTGGAGCGCGCCACCAGCTCCTCGCTGTCGAAGGAGTCGTTGGGCAGCTCCCCTTCACCGCGGCGGACATGGCCGGTCACGTCGAAGTGGACCCGCTCGCCGAGGTCATAGCCGGCCGCGAGGCCGCCGCGCAGTCGGTCGTTCTGCCCCGCCTCCAGGCTGAGGTGCCCCCCCTGCTGGGCGCCGGTGAAGACCTGCACGACGCCGCCCACGGCGTTGCTGCCGTAGAGGGCGCTGAACGGCCCGCGCACCACCTCGACGCGCTCGACGCCGTCGGTCGGCACGAACTGCCAGTTGATCTCGCCGAAATAGGCGCTGTTGAGCGGCAGGCCGTTCCAGAGCAGGAGGACCTGGTCGGACTCCGAGCCGCGGATGAACACGGAGGTCTGCTGCCCGGGCGAGCCGGTCTGCGCCACCCTCACCCCGGGAACGGTCGCCAGCACCTCCTCCAGGGTCTCGGCCTGGCGGGCCTGGATCTCGTCGCCGTCGATGACGGTCACGGACGCGGGGACGTCCGCGCGGTCCTCGGTCTCCAGCGTGGCGCTGACGACGACGGACTCTTCAAACGTTGGGAGGGTGTTGGATGGGGCCTGGGCCGACGGTGCCGTCTGGGCCAGGGCCGGGATTCCGCCCCCGAGGATCCCGGCAATCAGAAGAATGCGGTGCATGCTCGCTCCTGGAAAGGAGAGCGATGCCCCGGCGAGGGAGAGGAAGAGGGAAGGCGCAGCTCACGCACACGCCGCAGCCCACACCCGCACCCCGCAGGCGGCATCGGACGGTTCGGCAGGTCTCCTGGCTCCCGGATCTACCTACTCCCGGCCCTTCCCACGCGGGCAACCCCCCAAGGGGATCCATCTCGCGCAGTGGACTCTTCCGGTTTCGTACCCGGTTACAGTGGCGGGGGCCGCGCCGGTCTCTCACCGGCTTCCCTCTCAAAAGACGCGCCGCCGATCCGGTCTCAGCCGGAAAGGGGAGCGTCACCGCACCGTCGATTGAGTGTCAAACCGATCCCCCACGCCGGGGGATCGAACCTGGACGGGGGAGCATAGCACGGCGGCTCAGGACAGCGAGGACGGCAAAGACGACAAAGGACCCGGTCTCCCGGGTCCTTGAGGTCCTTGCTGTCCTTGGAGGCTTCGCCCCGGGCTCAGCGGATCGGCGGCGCGGAGCTGGTCGGGCTGACGAACCGGGAGGGGATGCCCTGGGTCGAGTTCGGCTCGACAAACTGCTGGACGGAGTAGCTATCGTCCCGCTGGCGCTGCTGATTGATCGCTTCGAGAGCGGACGCCGTACGGCCCGCCGCGCTGTTGGGATCCTGGGTCTGGGTGGCACCCTGCACTGGATCCGCGTTCGGATCGGCCGCATCGTTCGGAGCGAAGCCGAGCAGGATCGTCGCGGTGTCGATCGCCATGCCATAGCCGCGGTTCTGGCTCTCGGAGCGAACCTCTTCGACCTGGTCCTTGGGGATGCCGATCCAGTTGCCGACATCGGACATGAGCAGGACCAGATCGCGGTCCCAACTCGCCTCCTGCGGCTGGTAACGGGACTCCATCACCGTGCCGTTCTGGAGAGTGACGTAGAAGAGCTCCGCCTTCGCCGGCAAGGCGAACAGAGCCGTGAGAGCAATGGCGAGCAGCAAAGGCCAGACTCGAGCCACAGACCGGAGCATGCAGACCTCCCGCGGTCCGCCGGACCGCTTCAATCGAAAAACGTCTATTCAGTGTAGCACGCAAGCCCGCAAAGCCGCCAACCTCCCCTGAAGCTGCTCCCGGAACACCGCCGCCCCCCCGTGCGCCGGGTGCCGGAGGGCCTCCGCTTCGACTCCAAGCCGGCCGAGCGCCGCCTGGGCGGTGCGGCCTACGGCGAGGACCGGCACCTCCCCCACTGTCTCGAAGAGCTTCTCCAGGACGTGGAGGTTGGCCGCCACCATGGCCGGTTCCGGGGTGCGGTTGGTGAGCGGCCGGCCCGGGTGGTGGGGGTGCCAGGGGAAGGTGTTCCAGAGGAGGACCCCCTGCGGGGTGCCGCCCAGGGTGCCCCAGACCACGCTGCCGGACGGCTCCAGCCAGAGGGCCGG
>DATAHG010000578.1:0-2124 GCA_036263295.1 Thermoanaerobaculia bacterium
TCACCGCCCTGCTCGCCGCCTCGGATCCCGCGGCGACCGCTCCGCCGTTCTCCCGCAGCCGCTGGATCGCCGAGCGGGCCGACCGCTTCCGGTATTCCGGGGGGCTCCTGCCCGCGGACCGCGCCGCGGTCGCCGCCCATCAGGAGGCATTGGAGGCCCTGGGCTCGATCCAGGCGCCGGCTCGCCGCCCTCCCCCGGGGCAAATGGTCCGGGTGAGCTTCAATCTCCTGCGCCCGGACGGTGGCGAGGCCCAGCCGGAGACGCAGGCGGAGCCGTTCCTGGCGATCAACCCCGAGCGCGAGGCGAACCTCGTGGCCGGCTATCAGGAGGGGCGATTCGAGAGCGGCGGCGCCCGCGCCCTGGCCTACGCCTTCACCACGGACGGGCGCCGTTGGCGCGAGGGGCTCCTCCCGGGCCTGACGCTCGCCTCGGGCGGCACCTTCGAGCGCGCCTCCGATCCGTGGGTGGCTTTCGGGCCGGGGGGCCGGGTCTATTACGCCTCCCTGGCGCTGGATGAGACCACGCCGCGCAACGGCATCTTCGTCTCGGTTTCGCGCGACGGGGGCCGGACCTGGGGCGCGCTCGTGCCTGTACATACCACCACCACCGAGTTCGACGACAAGGAATCGATCGTCGTCGACACCCGCGCCGACAGCCCCTTCCGCGGTCGCGTCTATGTCGCCTGGGACTCCGATACCGGCTCGCGCCAGTCCCCCCGGGTCGCGACCTCCGCGGACGACGGGGCCTCGTACGGCCCGCCGGTCGAGATCACCAGCTCCGGTTTCGCCAACTTCGGCCTCGTCCCCTTGATCGGTCCGGGCGGCGTCGTGCATGTCGTCTGGTTGCAGGTGGACGGCACGCGGGAAAACCTGGTGAGCGCGCGCTCGGAGGATGGTGGCGCGACCTGGAGCCAGCCGGTCCCGGTCGCCGATAGCCGGCCCGTCGGGGTGGCGGACCTGCGCACCGCGGAAGGTCTCCCCGCGGCGGCCATCGACCCGGCCTCCGGGGCGATCTACGTCGCCTGGCAGGACGGCCGCTTCACCCCCGGCGTCGATCAGATCGTCCTTGCGGTTTCGACCGACGGCGGCGAAAGCTGGAGCGAGCCGCGCCGGATTTCCGACGGACCGGACGACGCCCCCAGCTTCACCCCCGCCCTGGCGGTGAACGGCCAGGGGCAGGTGGCGGTGAGCTACTACTCGCTGCGCAATGACCCGGCCCGCCGCTTCCTCTTCGACCTTTATCTGGGGGTGTCCGCGGACCAGGGGGAGACTTTCCGGCCAAGCCAGCGGGTGACCCCCGGCGCCTCGGACGTTCGCTTCGCCGCCTTCGCCCGCGGCTTCTTCCTCGGGGATTACCAGGGCCTCACCGGCGGCCGGATCGTCTTCACACCGTTCTGGATCTCGACCTTCGCGCGCTCAGCCCGCAGCCGCGCGATCAACCAGCCGGACGCGTATACGCGGACGGTCCGGCCGTAGGTGAGGGGGTGTATTCGCCGGTTGGGGGTCCCTCGCTTATTCTGCGTCCTTCCTACCCTCTAAATCGGCGGCCTTCGCCTTCAAGTCGAGAGTCCTGCGCAGGACCGGGAGAGTCGCCCGGTCCTTGTCCCGGCTCGCCTGCTCCTTGGAAAGGATGATCATCTCCAATCGAAGGGTCCGCACCTGGAGATCTCCGACGGTGTACTCCTGCGTGTGGTCGATGAGATCGGAATAGGCCATGCCATTGCCGATGGTCCGGAGCACGTCGAGAGGGCCGAAGTCCGTCAGGAGCTGATGAAGCCGGAATGAGCTCAACTTGGCTTCGTCTGGTAATAGGTGACGACCTGCGGGATCCAGGTAGCGGGCATTCAGGTCCCGGAGCGCTTCCAGCAGACGCCGTTGGTTTTCCTCTGTGGGATTGAACACGATATCCAGATCGAGGGTCGAAACCGGAGCCCCCTCCAGGATCGCGGCCACCCCTCCCACCACGATGAGGTCGACCTCGCGGCGGATCAGCCGCTCAAGGATGTCGAGGAATTTAGGAGCGATCGCCATTGCGTAGAGCCACCACGCTCTCCGCGAAGCCCTGGGCTACTTCCAGGCGCTGCGTCGGCGTGAGGCTGAGCATCCAGAAGATCAGGGCGTCGTC
>DATAHG010000579.1:0-2226 GCA_036263295.1 Thermoanaerobaculia bacterium
TCCGGCCGCCGCCCCATTCCGCTTCAGCGCTTCGACGGCGCGATCGACCGCCTCGCCGGCGGCGAAGCCCGAAAAGTCCAGGACGCTGCCGGGCAACAGCGCCGCCTGGCTCTTTTGGACGTCGATCCCCAGCCGGTCGCAACCCGCCGCGGCCGTGGCCTGCAGCAGGCGTTCGGGGGACGGCGGCGCGATGGCGGGAGTGTTCGAGGAGACTCCCCAGGCCCGCAGGAGGTCGCCCCCGAGTGGACCGAAAGCCCCCTCGGTCCAGACGCAGAAGCTCTGCCCCCGTTGGAGCAGGGCCAGCAGCTCGGGGGAGACGGTCTGGGCGCCCTGGCCGGCGGCGTCGTTGAGCGGCTTGAGGCCGCCGTCGGCCCGGTCCGGATCGGTCAGGCGCTCGACCGTGCGGATCTCGGCCAGAGCCCCGTCCAGGGTCTGGCGGACCGACTCCGGCGGGGTGCCGAGCGCGTCGATCTCGAACGGCTGGCCGAAGGCGGTGCCTTCGAGGTGGACCGGTGGGCCGGCCAGGGCTGGCGGAGCCCCGGCCAGGAGGGCGATCAGCAAAAGGGGGAGCATGCTCCCATCATAGCCCCTTCGGGGGCCGGTCACAGCGCGGTGCGGGAGGAGGACAGCAGCCCTTCGAGGAGGGCCTGGAAAACCCGGCGCAGCTCGGCCCCATCGTAGCGCGCCGGGTAGCTCCCCCGCTCGGCCAGGAGCTGGTCGCGCAGCAGCCCTTCGATCGCCCCGATCAGAGCCGAGCGGACGGCATCGACCGAGAGGTCCGGCCGGATCTGGCCGGCCTCGCGCATCTCGCGCAGCACCTCGTCCACCACGCCGACCAGCTTGAGGAAGCCGCGGGTCAGGATCACCATGTGACCGTGCCGGCGGATGCGCCGGCCTTCGAGGAGCATCAGGGTGCGCAGCTCGGGGTCGCGCTCGAAGGCGTCGATCAGCAGGCCGGTGACGGCGTGCAGCCGGTCCACCGGCCGCCCCTCCCGGGACAGCACCTCCCGCAGTCCTCCCTCCATCCGCTTCCACCCCTGGTCGAAGATCGCCTCCAGCAGCCCCTCCTTGCTGCCGAAATGCTTGATGAGCTGGGACTCGCTGGTCCCGGCCCGGCGCGAGATCGCCGACGTGGTGGTGTTCTCGTACCCCTGCTGCGCGAAGAGGACGCGCGCCGCCTGCAGGAGGCGATCGTGAGAGGAGGCCTCCGGAGAGACCCCCTCCTCCGTCTCGGCCTCCGGATCGAGATCCAGAGCCAGAGGGACTTTTTTCATGCTGAAATAGTAGTAAGGTTTTGAGCTTCCGGCAAGCTAACGCAGATGAAGACGGGCAAACCGGCGCTTGCCGACCTTGAAGAGGTACGGCTCGGCGCGCGGCGCCAGTTCCCGGAACGGATCGTCCACCCGTTCGCCGTCGATCTGCACGGCGCCCTGTTGGATCAACCGGCGGGCCTCGGCGTTGCTCGCCGCCAAGCCGGCGGCGGGGAGGAGCTTGACCAGGGGCCAGGCTCCTTCCAGCTCCTTCTCCTCGACCTCGTCAGGCACCCCGCCGCCCGCGAAGACCTTCTCGAACTCGGCCTCGGCCTGGCGCGCCACCTCATCCCCGTGGAACTGGGCCACGAGGTGGCGGGCCAGCTCCTGCTTGACCTCCTTGGGGTGCAGCTCGCCGGCCTCCATCCGCGTCCGCCGCTCGGTGATCGCGGCCTCGGGGAGGTCGGTCAGCAGCAGGAACCAGTTCCACAGCAGCGCATCCGGGATCGACATGGTCTTGCCGTAGATGTCGCGCGGCGAGTCTTCCAGGGCGATGGCGTTGCCCAGGCTCTTCGACATCTTCTCGGTGCCGTCGGTGCCGACCAGGAGCGGGATGGTGAGCACGACCTGCGGCTCCAGCCCCTCCTCCTTCATGAGATCGCGCCCGACCAGCAGATTGAAGATCTGGTCCTGCCCTCCCAGCTCGACGTCCGCCTTGAGGGCGATCGAGTCATAGCCTTGAGCGAGCGGGTAGAGCAGCTCGTGGATGTGGATCGGCCGGCCATCCTGGAAACGGGTGCGGAAGTCCTCCCGCTCCATGATCCGCGCCAGGGTATAGCGGCCGGCGAGCTGGACCAGACCGATCGCGCCCAGCTCCAGCATCCACCGGGTGTTGAAGTCGATCACGGTGGCGTCGCGGTCGAGGATCCGGAAGACCTGCTCCTGGTAGGTGCGGGCGTTGACCTGCACCTCCTCT
>DATAHG010000580.1:0-11795 GCA_036263295.1 Thermoanaerobaculia bacterium
CTCCCGGTAGATCACCATGTCCACCTTCTCGGGGTGGCGCACCGGCGAGGGGACGCCCGGGTAGTAGCGCACCGGGCGCACGCAGGCGTAGAGGTCGAGGATCTGGCGCAGGGCGACGTTGATACTGCGGATGCCGCCGCCGACCGGGGTGGTCAGCGGGCCCTTGATGGCGACGCGGTACTGGCGGATCGCATCGAGGGTGTCCTCGGGCAGCCAGTCGCCGGTCTGATTGAAGGCCTTCTCGCCGGCCAGCACCTCGAACCAGGCGATCGACTTTGAGCCGCCGTAGATCTTCTCGACCGCGCCGTCGAGGACGCGGCGGGTGGCGCGCCAGATGTCAGGGCCGGTGCCGTCGCCTTCGATGAAGGGAATGATCGGCCGGTCCGGCACTTCCAACCGCTCTTCTCCAGCATGCCAGGCGATCTCCCGGCCGTCGGCAGGCGGCGTCAAGTTATTGAATGTCCTGGACAAACCTCAGCTCCTCTCTGAAATGTCAGGGGTAACAAAGACGACGACGCCGAGCACGGCGCCAAGCGTAGTAAGGTACCACAATGGACTGGCAGCCCCTGATCGACGCCGCCCTCCGTGCCCACGGGCACGCCTACGCCCCCTACAGCCACTATGAGGTCGGCGCCGCCATCCTCATGGAAGACGGCTCGATCCACGCCGCCGCGAACGTCGAGAACGGCATCCCGGCCCTCTCGACCTGCGCCGAGCGCAACGCCATGGCCGCCGCCGCCTCGGCCGGCCTGCGCCGTCCCCAGGCCGTGGCGGTGGTCACCCGCTCCAGCCCCCCAGCCCGGCCCTGCGGCCTCTGCCGCCAGACCCTCACCGAGTTTGCCGACGACCTGCCCATCCTCTGCGTGAATCTCGCGGGCGAGCGCGAGGAGACCACCCTGGCGGAGCTGTTCCCGCAGCGGTTCAAGCTGGCTGAGTAGGCGAGAGCGCCGGGAAGGCAGCTCTTTAATCCGGCTCCTCGTGACCTTTGCCAGGCAGGGCTTGCATCTTTTCCCGGATGACGAACGCTCCTGCCGGGTCCTCGTTTGCCTGGCGGGGACCCCGACACCTTTGTCCGGGGACAGAAAAGAGGATGCGGGGAGGTCGTCAGCGTTGTTTTGCATCAAAAATCCTTCTCCGGGGCCCCAGAAGGTACTGAGCTGTAGCTGGAGGATGATGATTTGCAGCAGGAGAGCCCTGCTCAGGAGCCGGAAAACGTTGCTGTGCAGCCGGCAAATGCTTTCCGACAGCCGGCAAGCTCTTCCCGGGTCCTCACAAAAGGTTCTCCGCTGCACGACAAACCTGCTCGGCACCCGGACGGAGTTGTCCTGCTGCCGCTCAACGCTGTTCTGCATCAGAATAGCTATTCCCCGTCTTGGGAGGAGTTGTTCTGATGCAAATCAACCTGTGCCACCTACTCCGCCCGCAGCGTCACCCCGGGATCCACCCCCGCCGCCTCGCGGGCCGGCAGGTAGCAGGCCAGGGCGGTCACCGCGATCAGCAGGAGGGGCACGCCCACGAAGACGATCGGGTCGGTGGCGCTGACGCCGAGGAGCTGGCTGCGCAGGAAGCGGGTGACTCCGAAGGCGGCGGCGAGGCCGGCGGCGAGGCCCAGCAGGGTGAGCCCGAGGCCCTGCGCCACCACCATCCGGGCGAGCGCCACCGGGGGGGCCCCCAGGGCCAGGCGGACGCCCAGCTCGCGGCGGCGCTGCCGCACCGCGTAGCGCACCAGGCTCGACAGTCCGACGGTCGCGAGGAGCAGCGCGATCAGTCCGAAGAGGCCCAGGAAGCTTGCCGCCAGACGCTGGACGAAGGTCGAGACCTTCGACGCCTCTTCCAGGCTGCGCACCCCCATCAGCGGGAGGGTCGAGTCCATCTGCGCCACCTCGCTGCGCAAGGCGGGCGCCAGGCCCTCCGGGGCGGCCGTGGTCCGCAGGTGGATCACCGCGTCCCCCACGTAGAACTGCAGGATGGGCACGAAGAAAAAGGGCTGCGGAGGCTCGCTGAGGCTGTGGTACTTGCCGTCCTCCGCCACGCCGACGACCGTGGCATCCTGTCCCCAGACCCGCACATGCGCTCCGAGCGGGCTCCGGTCCCCCCAATAACGGTGCGCCATCGTAGAGTTGACGATGACGACCGGAGCGGTGCGCTCGTCGTCCCGCAAGGTGAAGTCCCGCCCGGAGACCAGCCGGATCCCCAGGGTCTTCAGGTAGTCCGGCCCCACGCTGTTGAAGCGGACCATCATCTCTTCGTCCGCCCGCGGCTGGTAGCCTTCGATCCGCAGGCTGGTCGAGTTCGAGCCGCCGTAGGTCAGCGGCACCAGCCGCCCCAGGGTCACCGACTGGACGCCGGGCAGCTCGCCGAGCCGCCGCAGGATGTCGCGGAAGAACACCCGCCCGCGGC
This sequence comes from Thermoanaerobaculia bacterium, assembly GCA_036263295.1. Taxonomy (GTDB): domain Bacteria; phylum Acidobacteriota; class Thermoanaerobaculia; order Multivoradales; family UBA5704; genus DATAHG01. The sequence goes on from DATAHG010000580.1 coordinate 2,401, forward strand.
TTTCGTCGTATCCCGAGGAGAACAGGTCGACCCCGCCGATGAGGACGTGGCCGGGCTCGAAGCCGGGCTCCACCCGGGAGGCCTGGCCGAGGCTGCGCACGAAGAGGCCGGCCGAGACCAGCAGGACGACCGCCAGGGCGATCTGCACCACGACGAGCGTGTTGCGCAGGAGCCGCTTGCGCCCGCCCGCGACTGTCCCGGACTCCTCGCGCAGGGTCTCGGACACGGCCGGCGAGGTGATCTGGAAGGCCGGCGCCAGGCTGAAAAGGACCGCGGTCAGGAGCGACAGGGCCAGCGCGAACCGGAGGACGTCGCCGTCGATGCGGAAGACCGGCGCGACCGGGATGTCGGTCGGCGGAACCACCAGCACCAGCAGGCGGGTGGCCCAGTGGGAGATCAGCACCCCCAGAGAGCCGGCCGCCAGGGCCAGCAGCATGCTTTCGGTCAGGAGCTGGCGGATCAGCCGGCGGCGCCCGGCGCCGATGGCGAGCCGGACGGCGATCTCCCGGCGCCGGGCGAGAGCCCGCACCAGCAGGAGATTGGCGACGTTGGCGCAGGCGATCAGGAGGACCATCAGGACCATCGCGCCCAGGATCGTGAGGGCTGGCAGCAGGGCCTTCGAGGGACTCGTGGGGGCGTTCCAGAATCGGTAGAGGACGAGGCGCTTGCCGGCGTCGGTGTCCGGATAGGCCTGGCCGAGCTGGGCGGAGAGCGTGTCGAACGCCGCCTGGGCCTGCCTGGACGTGGCGCCGGGATGCAGCCGGATCAGGCCGTCGATCCAGTAGCTGCCGCGCTCGTGGGTCATGTCGCTGCCGTAGACCCAGGGGTGCATGGAGAGTGGCAGCCAGAGGTCCATGGAGAACCCCGCGGAGGCGCCCTGGAATTCAGGCGCCGCCACCCCGATGACGGTGAAGGTGTGGTTGTTGAGGATTACGCTCCGCCCGACGATCCCGGGGTCTTTGCCGAAGCGGCGCTCCCAGAACCGGTAGGAGAGGACGATCACCGGGTGGGCCAGCAGGGTGGTGTCCTCCCGCGGTCCGAAGGTCCGTCCGGCGGCGGCGCCCACTCCGAGCACCTCGAAGAAGTTGCCTGAGACCAGGGAGCCCCATACCCGCTCGGGATGCTCTCCGGCCTTGAGGCTCATCGGCTTGACGTCGTAGGCCACGGCCGAGAAGGGCCCGCCGAGGGCCTGGGCGGAACGGAAATCGGGCAGGGAGAGCGACCGCTCCTCGCCCGTCCGGCTGCGGCAGGAGAGGACGGCGATGCGCTCCTGGTCGGGCACGCCCGGGAGGGGCTCGAGGACCAGCCCTTTGAACCAACTGAACACGGTGACATTCGCCGCCAGGCCCAGGCCCAGGATCAGCACAGCCACGGCGGTGAAGCCGGGGCTGCGGCCGAGCAGCCGGAAGGCAAAACGGATGTCCTGAAGCCAGCCGTGCATGGCGACAATCTCCCGCGGCTCAGATGATCAGTTGGTGAAAGGCTACCGCGACGGGGCGGGAGGCGTCTACCGGGCGGGCGCACCGAGCAGCGCTTCGACCAGCTCGCGGGCCTCGGCGATCCGCAGGTCCGCCCGCACCTCTCCGACTCCGGGCGGGCGGGGAAAACCCCACTCCACCAGGACGAAGGAGCAACCGGCGGCCTGGGCGGTCTCGGCGTCGATCCGGGTGTCGCCCACCAGCAGCAGGCCTTCGGCCGGCACGCCGAGCCGCCCGGCGAGGAGGAGCAGCCCCGCCGGATCGGGCTTGCGGGTCGGCAGGCTGTCGCCGCCCAGGATCTCGCGGAAATGGCGGGCGAGGCCGAGCCCTTCCAGCACCCGGCGCGACAGCGCCTCCCCCTTGTTGCTGAGCAGGGCCAGGGGGAAGGAGCCGGCGAGGTCGGCGAGCATCGCCTCGACGCCCGGGTAGGGGCGGGTGGTGTCGAGGCAGACCTCCCGATAATGATTGAGGTAGACCGCGAGCGCCTCGTCGAGGCGCTCGGCCGGCAGCTCGGCGCCGACCGCGCGCTCGATCAGCACCCGCGCCCCCTCTCCCACCATCCCGACCACCCGCTCCAGGGAGAGCGGCGCGAGGCCGTACCCCTGCCGCATCCGGTTGACGGCGGCCGTGATGTCGCCGCGGGAGTCGATCAGGGTGCCATCGAGGTCAAAGACGAGGGCATCCGGACGGGCCAGCCGGCCGCCGCTCATCCTTCGATGAACTCGGCTTCGACCCGGCGCGGCAGGATCCCGGCCTCGTACCCCCGGTCGAGGAGGAGCTGCACGGCCTTGCGGCCGGCGTCGCCATAGTCCCGGGTCCAGTCATTGACGTACATGCCCACGAAGCGGTCCGAGCGGACCGGGTCGTCCTCGATGCCGCGGGCGAAGCGCACGGCGTAGCCGAGGGCCTCGGTGCGGTTGTCGAGGGCGTAGTTGATGCTCTGGGTGAGGAGCCGGCAGAGGCGGCGCTTCAGGCCCTCGTCGAGGTCGCGGCGGATGCCGTTGCCGCCGAGCGCCAGGGGGCCGCCGGTCTCCTCTTTCCACCAGGCGCCGAGGTCCACCACGGCGCGCAGTCCGAGGTCCTGATAGGTGAGCTGCCCCTCGTGGATGATCACGCCGGCGTCCACGGTGCCGTTCTGCACCAGGTCGAGGATCTGGTCGAACGGGTGGATCTCGGTGGTCACCTCGGGCTGCCAGAGGCGGAGGGCGAGGTGGGCGGTGGTGAGCTGGCCGGGGATGGCGATCTTGCGGCCGACCAGGTCGGCCCGCCCGAGCGGCTCGCGCGACACCACGACGGGACCGTAGCCGTCGCCGAAGCTGGCGCCGGACGGCATCACCTGGTAGCGGTCGGCCAGGTGGGCGTAGGCGTGGAAGGAGAAGGCGGTGATCTCGTAGGTGCCCTCGAAGGCGGCCTGGTTCAGGCTCTCGATGTCCTGCAGGCGGTGCTCGATCTGAAGGCCTTCGACGTCGAGCAGCCCCTGGGTGAGGGCGTAGAACATGAACGCGTCGTCCGAGTCCGGACTGTGTGCGATGCGGATCAGGGTAGGTTCGGTCATGGCCTCGCGAGGCTATCAAAAGGAGGGCGGGGAGGACAGGGACGGCCGGAGGGACGGCCGGGGAGCGATCCGTCCCCCAAAAGGGACGGGTTCAGAGCCCTCACTCCTGGGCTGAGGGTCAAAGCCCTTCTATCCAAATGGTTTACAGATATGGCATCGGCCTTGCTCTATAGGGAGACGAGAGCGTCGAGCTCACCCAGCGTCGGCGCCGGCTCCCAGGAGCCGCGAACTACAAGGAGGTTCACCATGGGTCTCAACAAGAAATCGCTCGCGAAGGTCTTCGGGCCGATCGTCGTACTGACGGCGGCGCTGGCGTTGCCGGTGGAGAGCCTCGCTGCCAAACCGGCTCCGCAGGCCGGGATCCACGCCGACCACGGGAAGGGCAGGGCGCAGGCCAACCGAGGCAACCGGGGCCAGGTCCAGCGCGTCCAGCGCCAGAAGCAGGTGGTGAGGAAGCAGGTCGTCCAGAAGCAGGTCCGGCGTCAGGCCGCGGCCAGGCCGTCCCGGCAGAAGGTCGTCCGCCAGCAGGTGGTCCGTCAGCCGGTGGTGCGCCAGCAGGTGGTCGTCCGCCAGCCGCGCCAGCGGGTGGTGCAGCGCCAGGTGGTGCGTCAGCCGGTGGTGGTCCAGCGCCAGGTGATCCGCCAGCGGGTCGTGCAGGGCCAGCGGGTGCCGGTCTATGACAACCGGTACTACAACAACCGCAACCGCTATTACGACAGCGGCTACAACAACCAGTACCGCCGGGGCGGCGCCGACCGCAGCGTCATCGCGGCCGACGGCTACCTGGAGGACACCGGAAGCTGCCTGATCCTGCGCGGCCACCAGGGCCAGGTCTACAACCTGGTCGGCGACACCCGCGGCCTCAACGACGGGGATCACGTCCGGCTGCTCGGCCAGCTCTTCTACGACCGGGACGACCGCTGCGGCGGCCAGCTCATGGAGCTCCGGCAGGTCCAGACCCTCTGGGAGGACGACAACCATCGCCGGACCTACTACGACCACCTGCGGGACGGCTCGTTCGACAACTACTCGGACCGCTACGGTGACCGTTACTACGACGACGACCGGTATTGACCGATAGCACACCCCCGGGCGGAGCCGCGGACGGCTCCGCCCGCTTGCAGGGTTCATAAACAGTTCTACGAATCTGGCATTGCCCTTGCTGTAAAGGGAAGACAAGCGCGTCGAGCCAACCGACGCCGGCCCCAAGAGGGCGTGAACACAAGGAGGTTTCGCCATGAAGCTCAACAAGAAATCGCTAGCGAAGGTTTTCGGGCCGGCCGTCGTTCTGGCGACGGTGCTGGCGTTGCCGGTACAGAGCCTCTCCGCCGATCCGGGAAACGGCAAAGGCAAGGGGCAGACCAAGCAGGTGGTCAAGCAGAAGACGGTCGTAAAGAAGCAGACCGTCCAGAAACACGCCGCGCCCAAGCCCACCAAGCAGAAGGTGGTCGTCCAGCCGGTGGTGGTGCAACGCGAAGTGGTGCGCCAGCCGGTCGTGGTCCAGCGCCAGCCGGTCGTGGTGCAGCGCCAGACGACGCGGGTGTACCGGGACCGGCCGGTCTCGGTCTATGACAACCGTTACTACGAGCAGCGCAACACCCAGTTCCGCCAGGGCCGGGGCGGCGCCGACCGCAGCGTCATCGCGGCCGACGGCTACCTGGATGACACCGGGAGCTGCCTGATCCTGCGTGGCCATCAGGGCCAGGTCTATAACCTGGTCGGCGACACCGACGGCCTCAACGAGGGGGATCACGTCCGCCTGCTCGGCCAGCTCCTCTACCAGCGCGACAACCGCTGTGGCGGCCAGCTCATGGAGATCCGGCAGGTGCAGACTCTCTGGGCGGACAACAACCACCGCCAGACCTACTATGACCACCTGCGGGACGGCTCGTTCTCCGGCTACTCCGACCGTTACGGCCGGTACAACGATGACGATCGCTACTACAACGACCGCAACAATGACCGGTACGATGAGCGCTCCGACGACTACGGCTACGACCGGGACGGCCGGCGCCAGCTCATCATCCGGGAGGGGCGGATCTATAATTCCAACAGCTCCTGCCCCGTGCTGGAGGTCGGCCGCGACCAGTTCTTCCTGACCGGCGACCTGCGGGGCCGCGGCAACGGCGACCGGGTCAAGGTCACGGGCTTCCTCGAGAACAGCTCGCGCTGTGGCGGCAACGCCATCCGGGTCGAGGAGATCACCCGCCGCTGACCGGTCCGCCGGACAGCCGACAACCCGGGGGCGGAGCCGCGGACGGCTTCGCCCCTTTTCGTTTTGACCAAGGAGGTGGACTCATGAGAATCAGACCCCTGCGGAGCGCCGCGCTCCTGCTGGCCGCCATCCTGGCCGTCCCGGCTTTCGCCGCGAGCCAGGAGTCCGCCGCCGCTCCCCGCGGGCCCGCGTTCCGCAACAAGATCGAGGCGGAAGGGACCCTGTCGGTCAAGGAGGGCTGCCACATCCTGACCACCCAGGACGGCAAGCGCTATGCCCTGTCCGGCGACCTGAGCGCCTTCCGCGACGGCGACCATCTGTTCGTCCGCGGCCCGGTCGGGGAGAAGAGCGCCTGCCTGGAGGACGGTGTGACCATCGCGGTGGTCGACGCCCGCGCCGAGCGCGGCGAGACCGCCGGCGGCTCGGAGAGCCACGACGCCCATCACGGGCACCACGAGGAGGCCACGGTGAGCCATGTGGAAGTGAAAGGCAAGGCGGTCGAGAAGCCGGGCAAGACGGTCGTCGTCCACGGCGTCCTGACCGACGAAGGGGTCGAATGCCAGGCCCTGCGGTCCGACGACAACACCCTCTACACCCTGGCCGGCAAGATCGAGGGCTTCCAGGTCGGCGACCGGGTGAAGGTGACCGGCAAGGTGGCCGAGGTTTCGACCTGCCAGCAGGGCATCACCCTGGACGTGCAGAACATCAAGGCGGACAAGAAGGAAGAGAAAAAGTAGGAGTAAGAGCACAGCCCCGGAGGGGCTGCACGTCTGTAGCCCGGGGGTTCAGCCCCGGGCACGTCAGGCCGCCGACACCGCCCGGGGCTAAACCCCCGGGCTACAGACATGGCGCCCCTCCGGGGCGCTTCCTACTCGTACTGAATGAACCCGGGGGCCATGATGCCGTCCGGGTCGAACTGCTTTTTGGCGGCCAGGACGCGCGGCCACTGGTCGCCGAAGTGCTGGGCCCACTTCTCCACCGTGTTGAAGGTGATGTAGCCGGAGAGGTAGCGCTTGCCGCCATACATGATCGACAGCTCGCTCGCCATGTCGAGCTGGGCGAGACCGCGCTCCAGGAAGGCCCGCGGCACGCCGGGCAGGATCCCCCAGCCCATCACGAACTCCCCCTCGGGGTGGATGAACAGCGGCACGTCGGAGGTGCGGGTATAGGCCGGCCAGAGCAGGATGTGGCCGCCCGGTCCGAGGGCCTGCGGCGGAGTGGCGGAGAGCACCTGCTCGATGAAGTCCCGCGACGTGTCCCAGGGCAGGGTGGTCTCCATCCAGGGATGGGGCATGTCCCAGTAGCCGCTGCGGCGCCAGAGCTCGAAGACGGGGTCCATGCGGTTGCAGAATTCGAGCTGGGTGAACTCGCTGGTCTCCAGGTGGCGGTAGGGGGTGAGCCCCTGGAGGATCGCCTCGTCGTTCGGCTCCTCGCCTTCGCCATACTCGACCGTGAGGTGGAGCGGGTACATCCAGTAGGCGAAGGTCTGCACCCCTTCGGCCAGCTCCATGCCCTCCCCGATCTTGCGCATCCCCTGGAAGCAGGGGGTACACCACGACTCCAGCGAGGAGAAGGTCGGGTTGTCCGGGCTCATGACGTTCTTGGCGTCCTCCATCAGGGCGCCGAGGTCGTCATAGAGCAGGTAGTACTTGCGGACGTTCGGCTTGCAGTGGCGCAGGCGGATCTTGGCGCGGGTGATGATCCCGAACTGGCCGAGGCCGCAACGCACCACGTCGAACAGCTCGCGGTTCTCCTCGCGCGAGCAGACCACGATGTCGCCGGCGCCGGTGACCACCTGAAGCTCGACGGCGTTGTCGGCCTGGGTGCCGTAGCGGAAGCTCGCGACGCCGAGGCCGGCCATCGAGAGGGTGCCCGAGATCGACACCCCGAGGTTGTTGGTGAGGACGCGCGGCACCAGCCCCTGGGGGACGGTGGCGGCCACCAGGTCGCGCCAGACCACGCCGCAATCGACGGTGGCGGTCTCGCCTTCGGCGTCGATCTCGTGGATCGTCTGGAGCGACGAGGTATCGACGATCACGCCCCCGTCCGAGGTGGCCTGGCCGCTCTGGGTATGAGCCTGGCCGCGGGGGACGACCGGGATCCGCCGCCGGCGGCAGAACCGGACCACCTCCGCCACCTCCTCGGCCGACGTGCAGCGCGCGATGGCGCCGGGGAGGCGGTCCACCATCCGTCCGAAGTCGGAGCGGAATTGGGACCGGGTCTCTTCGTCGAGCACGAGGCGATCCCCGAGGATCTCCTGGAGCTCGCGGAGGGAATCGGCAGTCTCAGCGATCGAAGCAGGGGAATGGACGGTCATCGGCTGAATCTCCTGCGGCTCGGGCGATCTGGTGCTTTTCCGGGCCGAGCCGCGCAGAGCCCTTTTAGCCGATCTGCGGGCCCAGGGCAAGCGCCCGCGCGTCACAGCGGAGGCGACGAGGGCGGGGCCTGGGCGGGGGTGTCGGTGGCCGCGGTCGGGTCGCTCGGGAGCTGGCGGAGGTCCCGCGCGGTCTGCCCGAGCTGGCCGGTCTTGCCCGACGGGAGCTGCGTCTTGAAGCCCTGCTGGATCCAGGCGTCGATGCCGCCATCCATCAGGACGGCGTTCTCGAAGCCGCTGGAGGTCAGGACCGCCATCCCCTCTTCGGCGCACTCCTGGGTGCCGCAATAGACCAGCATGGTCTCGTCGCGGACGGCGCCGAGCTCGATGAGCTGGAAGGGCAGGCGGCTCAAGGGGATGTTGCGGGCGTTGCGTAGATGGCCGGTGTTCCCCACGAACTCGGCGGCGGGGCGCAGGTCGAGGATCGGGAGGTCGGGCGTGTCGCGCATGATCTCGAAGGCGACCGCCGGGGTGACCTTGCGGTACGGCGGGCGCTCGCGGTTGCGCATCCAGCGGCAGCCGCCGGTGGTAGCTAGAACGGCGAGCAGCAGGGCCAGGACGAGCGATGCCCGCAGGCGGCGGTCCGGCCCCGGTGAAGCTGGCGGGTTGTCCATGGCGCGAATAGTCTAAACCGGTTCCGCGACGGGTTCGCCGCCGTCCTCATCGAGATCGACCATTTCGACCTGCGGCTCGATCCCTCCGACCCGCAGACCCCGCCAGTTGCGGATCTCCAGGGCGTACCAGTCCGCGGCCAGCGCGGCGAATTCGGCGCCGGAGAGCGACCCCATCCGGCGCAGGACGTCGAGGACCACGCTGTCGCGGACGCGCTCGCCGCCGTCGGCGATCTTGACCGCGATCCCCAGGGCCACGGGACCGCGCACCGCCAGCCCGTAGAAGCCCTCCGCCCCCTCCTTGCCCAGCACCCGGCCGCCGGTCACCTCCATCAGCCGGGTCGTGAAGCGGCGCGGCCCGGCCACCATGCCGGGCTCCGCGGTCATGGCGGCGACGACCCGGCCGGCCGCGGCGGCGACGTCCCCGGGCAGGTCGGCGGCTTCGGGCTGGGCCAGGACGGCATAGCCGCGGGCGGCGGCGGCGAGCGTCATGTGGTAGGCCGGCACGCTGCAGCCGTCGATGCCGACCCGGATCTCCGCGGGGGCGAGGCGGCAGAAGGTGGCGACGTGGCCATGATTGAGACGCTGGAGCGGGTGGTCCTCCGCCACATAGCCCTGGGACGGCAAACCCAGGAGCTGGCAGGCGAGGAGCATGCCGGCGTGCTTGCCGGAGCAGTTGTTGTGGAGCTGCGTGGGAGCGCTCCCCTCCTCCGCCAGCCGGCGAGCGCTCTCCGGGTCGAACGGAACATGGGCGCCGCAGAGCAGATCGGCCTCCGTGAAGCCGCCGCGGTCGAGAAGGGACTGAGCCCGCCGGGTGTGCTCCGGGGTGCCGCTGTGGGAGGCGCAGATCAGGGCGAGGTCCGCCGCGGTGAGCTGGTACCGCTCCTCCCCGCCGGCGAGCAGCAGCGGCAGGGCCTGGAACGGCTTGGCGGCGGAGCGCAGGAAGGTGGCGGCGCCGGGGTCCCCCTGGCGGGCGACGAGCCGCCCTTCGGGCGTCGCGACCGCCACCGCGCCGAAGTGCACGGATTCGGGCAGGCCGTTGCGGGTGACCGTGGCGATCGGGACGAACAGACTCGGGCCTACCGCTCGGCGGCGAGGGCCGCTTCCACCGTGTCGTAGGTGGGGAACAGCTCGGCCAGATGGGCGACGTGCAGGAGCTTGC